>QFOI01000518.1 GCA_003241175.1 Pseudopedobacter saltans | reverse complement strand
ATTGGTAAAACGGGAAAGCCAAATGCTTTGTATGGCCTTTCTGCGTCTGGTCTGGATTTGCGTAAGCGAAAAATTCCCCAAATCGTCAACATGTAAAATACCAATGTTACAAAGACCACATAATCCAAAAGCAAACCATATTTTCCACTTAGACAAAGCACGCTTGCCCAAATACACTGTGCCCATAAAGCCCAACTGGGAACACCATTTTTGTTCAATAAACCTGCTTGAGGTAAAAATAATTTGTCCAATGCCATGGAATAATAGACACGGGCTCCTGACAAAATAAGTCCATTATTGCAACCAAATGTGGAAACCATGATCATAATCGCAATCACATAAGTGCCGACTGTTCCAAATATATTATTGGATGCCGCTGTCGCTACTCTATCCTGAACTGCAAAAGCGATATTATTAGTACTTTCTACCGCATAAGTTGAACCTCCATTTAAAGATGGAATCAACGGCAAAACTGCCGTGTACATGATATTGGTCAATAGGTAAATAACAATCACGACTGTCGTTCCGAGAAACAAACTCAGACCGACATTCTTCTTTGGATTCTTGATTTCTCCGGCAATATAAGTGACATTTTCCCATGCTACACTACTGAAAACCGAACCAACCATGGCGGATGCAACTAAGGCGATACCAAGGAAAATACTATTGGGATCTTTGAACAAAGACCAACCAATTTGCTTGCTGTTTTCATCCAATACAGGTGTTGTGTATTGCATGTGAAAAGCATTGCTCCAGTTGCCATTCCAGACATCCTTATTGAAACCCAATATAAATCCAAACAAAATCAACCCAAAAAGAGAAAGCAATTTGGCTGATGTAAAAACTCGTTGAATGAGTTTTCCTTCTTTGACGCCTCGTGTATTGACAAAAGTTAGAAAAATGACCAATATAATCGAGATCAATTGCGCTGGATAGAGTTTCCATGCGCCTATTTGGAAAAGAATATTTTTGTCATCCAAAGTCAATGAAGGAAAAAAGTAACCGGCAAACTTGCTAAATGCTACACCTACGGCTGCAATAGTTCCAGTTTGGATAACGGCAAAAAAACTCCAACCATACAAAAAACCAGTCATCGGATTGTAAGCTTCTTTCAGGTAAATATATTGGCCGCCAGCTTTGGGAAACATGGCACTGAGTTCTCCATAACTAACTGCTGCAGCAATCGTCATAAAACCGGTAATAGCCCAGACGAGAATCAACCACCCTGCACTGCCGACACTTCGTGTCATGTCCGAAGCAACGATAAAGATACCCGAACCGATCATACTTCCGGCAACGACCATCGTGCCGTCAATAAGACCTAAACTGGGTTTGAATGATTCCGTAGTTTGCTCTTTCTCCATGTAAAACTAGTTTTAGCACATGAAGATAAGATTGAATTATGAATTGTGAATGATGATTTGTGAATTATGAATGGTTGGAATACCAACTTGGTGCAAACTTTGGCAAAAAAATAAGTTAGCTACGCAATAAATTTAAAAAACCATCAAAAAAAGAACGTTATAAAAAGTTTGATTCCAAAATGACCTTATTGAATGAACGTTAAGAAAATCAATGAAATAAGTCGATAGAAATAAAAACTGTTTGAGAGTAACGAAGTGAAGCGAGTTTTTTTATTTCCGGCTTATGATTTGATTTTTAGTTCAGTCAATACAGTCTTGATTTTTTCGTTCTTTTTTATCAAGAAAAAAGGACATAACAAAATGGGAAAATCAAAACTATATGGAAAAAAATGAGTTTTCGATTTGCGTTTCTTACAACTGTGTATCGATGTAATGCATAATGATGTCTGTCGCTCCAATACGATTTTGGACAAAAGTTTGGGCAGCTTTCGAGGATTTTTCTAGTTCATCAGGATTGGCAAATATAGTTTCGATCTTTTGGCAGAGCGTATTTGGATTGTCTGAGGTAAATGCGCCTCCCGCGTCCACCAATTCTTGTGCTTCATAGTTTTTGGAAAAATTCGGACCATAAAAAACAGGTTTTCCAAATACTGCGGCTTCCAGAATATTGTGAATTCCTTTTGTTCCCCAAGCGCCACCAATATAAGTTACTGTAGCATAACGATAAAGTTTGTTAAGCATTCCAATATTGTCGATAATCAATATGTGTGCGTTGGTATTGGCTATTGTGTCTTTGACTTGAGAAAAACGAACTGCACTGGGAAATGTTTTCAAACAAGCATTGATTCTTTCTTCTGAAATATCGTGAGGTACAATAATGCTTTTGATTTCTGGATGATTATTGACAAAAGGCGCAAAGCAAT
>QFOI01000517.1 GCA_003241175.1 Pseudopedobacter saltans | reverse complement strand
ATTATTGGTTTTTCTGTTTTTGGAATTCTTTATGCATCCCTTATCGCGATCAGAACGGATGACATGAAGCGTTTAGTCGCCTATTCTTCCATAGCTCATATTGGACTAATGTGCGCCGCCATTTTTACTAGGACGGATTACGGTTTACAAGGAGCTTTGTTACAACTTTTTAACCACGGTATCAATGTAATAGGGTTGTGGCTTGTCATCAATGTTATTGAGCAACAATTAGGAACTAGAAAATTTAGTGAATTAGGTGGATTGGCTCAAAAATCTCCGACACTGGCTATTTTCTTTTGCATATTGGTATTTGCCAATGTTGCGTTGCCTTTGACCAACGCATTTGTTGGGGAGTTTCTGATGTTTTTGGGTATATTCAAATATAACGTCTGGATGGCAGTATTCGCAGGTATTTCGATTATATTGAGTGCTGTGTATTCTTTGTGGATGATGCAAAAAGTGTTTTACGGTCCCATTTCTCCAAAAGTGGAAATGGCCACAAATACAGACAAATCTCTTCATTTTTCGCTGGTGATAATCGTACTTTTAGTCATTGTAGGAGGCGTATATCCACAACCGTTATTGGATTTGGTAAAAGATACAGTTCACGCTGTTTTGGTAAAATAGATTGAATTTTAATTTAAATAAAAGTCCCGATAGGGATTGGGCTTTATGAATGCAATAATACTTTCCGCCATTTTGGGTGTTGTGATGATGTTCAGCAGTGTTTTTGTAAAAAATGCAAAAGCATACAAGAGTATTGCGCTTGTCGGAATACTGCTGCTTCTGTTCGCCAATATCAACGAAACGAACAATGGTTCTTTCTTTGATATCGATACTTATGGAATGATGGATTTTAATGCTTTTGGTCTGTTTTTTAATACTATTATAATTGTTTGCACCGGCGTTTATTTTTTACTTACCAGTCAACAGATAGAAAAGGTCGGAAACTATACGGCGGAATATTTTACACTTATATTTTTTGTATTGTGTGGAGCATTTATATTATCCTCTTTTGAAAACCTTCTGTTACTGTTTATTGGAATTGAAATACTGTCAATACCATTGTACATATTAACAGGGACTAAAAAGAAAGATTTGAAAAGTAATGAGGCTGCGCTGAAATATTTTTTGATGGGGGCATTTTCCACGGGTTTGATGTTGATGGGGATTGCTTTGATCTATGGAGGAACCGGAACTTTCGGACTTGAAAATGTATTGCCCAGTGCAAATGGGGAGATAGATGGAAGAGTTATGTCTTTTTTGAATGTTGCAGGGATGTTGTTGTTGACATTTTCACTGGCCTTTAAAGTCTCAGCGGCTCCATTTCATTTTTGGACACCTGATGTTTATGATGGAGCGCCGAGTGTGTTTACCTCATTTATGGCAACAATTGTTAAAGCTTCCGCTTTTGTTGCGTTTTTAAAACTGTTCTTGGCACGCGCCGCAACTACTAGTGTTGATATTAATAGAATGATCGGCGTAGATTGGAAAATGATTGTGGCAATCCTTATTATTTGTACATTATTGATAGGAAATGTTACCGCCTTGTTACAGAAAAGTGTCAAAAGGATGTTGGCCTATTCGAGTATTGCACAAGCCGGTTTCATGCTTTTTGCTATATTCTCATTGAATGAAACGGCTAAAGAAGGTATGTTGCTGTATGCTGTCGCTTATAGTTTGGCGACTATTGGAATTTTTGCTATACTTTCCAGGATGAAAGACTATTCCTTTGATGGATACAATGGTCTTGCCAAAAAATATCCTGCATTGGCATTTACAAATACTGTTTTCCTTTTGTCTTTGACTGGTATTCCATTAACAGCAGGTTTTTTTGCGAAGTATTATATGCTAGCATCTGTTATGCAAACAGGCAACTCTATGTGGTTGGTTATTGTAGGTGTTTTGTTTGCTGCTACTAGCGCTGCTTACTATTTTAGGGTAATCCAATCCATGTATTTTAAGGAAAGCGCGACCGAAAGTGAATATTTTGAAGATATGCCTTCTAAAGGTTTCAGTTGGATGCTTGTATTGCTCTCAATAGTGATTATTGTTGTAGGATTATTTCCACAAGTTGTGTTGAATTGTTTTTACAACTAAACATAGACACTTTTCAGAAATGTTTATTTGTACTCCCGACGGGATTCGAACCCATCTCTTCACATTGAGAATGTGACGACCTAAACCACTAGTCGACGGGAGCAAAATGGGGGCACAAAGTTACGCTATTTTTGTAAAATATATTTAATTGTTTTTCGAGATCCGTTTTTATTAATCAAGTTAATGAAGTACATACCA
>QFOI01000516.1 GCA_003241175.1 Pseudopedobacter saltans | reverse complement strand
TACTCTCATCCATTGCTGGATATCGACCTGGTTGGGGACAACTAAGTGGTATAAGTGCCCATTATGGTTTTTTAGGATACGCAACTTGGTTTTGGACGTTTGGTATAGCATTAATAGGAAGTGCTATTTGGAGTATTTTTGACAATAAACGAAGCCAACCAGCAAAAAACTACAATCAACTATATTATTGGTTGCGTGTGATTGTACGTTATCGTATAGCATTAGGAATTATTGCTTTTGGATTTCTGAAAGTTTACCCTATGCAAATGCCTCCTCCCGCTATCTCAAATCTGGAAACAAATATTGGCGATTATAATACCTATAAAATTTATTGGCAACAACTAGGCATCGTAATATGGTATGAGGTTTTACTCGGTTTTGTTGAAGTATTAGGAGGCGTACTGATGTTTTTCCGTAGAACATCGGCCATTGGCGCATTTATCAATGCTGGTGTCTTGCTGAATATTGCCCATGCGAATTTCGCATATGACGGAGGAGTTCATGTATATAGTTCTTTATTTGTACTGTTCTCTATATTTATTTTGCTTCCATATTTGAAAAATTTATGGACGCTATTCATATTAAGAAAGGAAGTAAATTCTTTTCCCTTTTTCCCGCAATGGAAAGGAAAGAAGAAAACTATTTATCTTATAGTAAAAAGTTTGATAGTTGTTTTGTTTACAATAGTATACGGAATCCTTAGATATGACGTGCACTATAAACAAGGTTATCTAAAAGATCCCATTAAACCAGGATTATCAAATGCCGCAGGTTTTTATAACGTTTCAACTTTTAAACTCAACGGCACTGAGATTGCTTACTCTCCTTATGACTCTGTGCGTTGGCAAAATGTTATTTTTGAAAAATGGAGCACATTGACCTACCAAGTTTATCATTCATTCGATATTTCATTGGAAAACGGTACTCCCGCGAAAAATGATTGGGAACGGAACTATGAATTGGCGGGTATTGCAGGAGGTCGGCGTTTTCTTTTTTACAAATTAGACACGATAAAACAAACGCTTCTATTTCAAGATAAAAATTTTAAAAAGTATCGTACAGACAACAACGACAAATCAAAAGGAAAAAATCGCAAAAAAGATGAGGGATTTCAACCTTTGTTTTCACTTCATTATGAAAGAGTATCCAATGACAAAATCATATTATCCGGAAAAAATGAAAATAAAGATAGTCTATATATCGTATTGGACAGAGTCCGAAAAGAATATCCCGTCTATAGTGGTTTGTAAAGGAGATAATGATTTATTATGATTTATTATGATTTAAGCTATAAAACATACAACATGAAAAAAAATATTTTACTGAGTTTTTGTATAGCGTTCCTATCATTCAAGGCAATAGCAACTCCAACCAAATTAACCGTTCGAGTGAAAGCAAAAGATGCCAAATTTATAGGAACTCCTATTGGTGGTGCTTATGTACTTGTCAAAAACCATCAAACGTGCGCTTTGTTGTCTAACGGGTTAACGAGTGGTTCTTCCGGTGACACCAAATTACTATTGCAAACTACGCATAATCGTTATCAATCCTTAACAGATGAAAAAACGGCCAAATATGTAGCGGAACTAGATATAAAAGAACCAACTTTAGTCGACATAGAAGTGAATGCTCCTGTTAGTAGGAAAGGTTCTGCCATTAAAGCAAGTACACAAGTATGGCTTATTCCCGGAAAGGATATTTTGGGTGATGGTATTATATTGGAATTACCAGGTCTTATTTTGGATATATTGGCACCTACAACACACCAAATTATTCCATTGGAATCTCTTAAAGAAAAAACGTTACTTTTTAAGATTAGTCTTACGATGCTTTGTGGATGCCCAATCAGTAAAGACGGAGTATGGGATGCAGCAGATTTTGAAGTTGGTGCGGTATTGAAAAAGGAAGGTATAGAAGTCGGAAAATACACGCTTTCCAAAGCCCAAGAAACGAATATCTTCGAGGGAAAACTTCCTATTTTGGAAAAAGGAAATTATGAACTACAAGTTTATGCATTTCAGGCAAAAGGGAATAACTCCGGTGTAGATATTATCAATTTTGTTATACAGTAAAAGAGAAATAGTAATGGATAGGCGTAGATTTTTAAGACTAGGAATTCCCATGGTTTCGGCAAGTATCGTCAGTACAAAACTTGTATTTGCCACTAGAAAAAACAATGAAACGGACGGATGGTATGTTGAAACTTTTTTCGATAAAGGACTCGCCCAATACACTTACGCTATCTTGTATGATAAAAAAATCATATTGGTAGATCCTGCGAGGGATCCGCAACCATTTTACGAT
>QFOI01000055.1 GCA_003241175.1 Pseudopedobacter saltans | reverse complement strand
CGGACGGCAAAGTTTTTTTGCTTTTTTAAATTCTTTTGGTTGGATTTCGGTTAAATATTTCGGATAAAAAATGCCACCATCAGCATTTATAAACGGAAGATTATTGAGATATAGTACGAAAATACGTCCCTCGTATTCCGACAATTGTGGCATCAACCAAAAGTAGCCACATACGTCATGCGGATTTTGTCCCATCCATATCCAAACCGTTTCTGCAGTATTCTCGTCCAATTCTTTTTTAAGGTTATGGACGGTCATTTTATCATTAACAATATCAAGCTGATCGGTGTAAGGAGAAAGTTCTAACACATTTTTCCACCAAGCCTTACGCGCCTGAAAACCTTCCGGTTCGTATATATGCTGTATCGGTCCAACAGCAAAATCATCTTTGATTACGGTTATTTCACCTTTTATAGAATCATCTAATTCAAAGCTTTTTTGCAAAACTTCCACTGTAGCCGGTTCAAATACAATATGAATCATTTTTTATAACTATGAGTTATGAATTAAGAATGTACTTTTTCTCATTCCTAATTCATCATTTATAATTTATCACTTTTTTTCTTCCTCTTCTGCCAAATCCATTTCTACCCTCAAGTTATCAATGATAAAATCCTGGCGCTGAGGTGTATTTTTTCCCATGAAATATTCCAACAAACTCTGGATATGTGCACCTTGTTCCAATAGAACTGGAGCCAAATGAATATCGTCACCAATAAACTTACCAAACTCTTCAGGAGAAATCTCACCTAAACCTTTAAATCGGGTGATTTCAGGCTTGTTTCCTAGTTTTTTGATGGCAGCTTGCTTTTCCGATTCATCGTAGCAATAAATTGTTTGCTGTTTATTTCGCACACGGAAAAGTGGTGTTTCCAATATGTAAACGTGTTTTTGCTTCACTAAATCCGGGAAAAACTGCAAGAAAAACGTCATGATCAACAAGCGAATGTGCATACCGTCCACGTCGGCATCTGTCGCTATCACAATCTTGTTGTAACGCAACCCTTCCAACCCTTCTTCAATATTGAGTGCATGTTGCAACAAGTTAAACTCTTCGTTTTCATACACGATCTTTTTGGTTAAACCATAGCAATTGAGCGGTTTACCGCGAAGACTGAAAACCGCTTGCATTTCCGTGTTGCGGCTTTTGGTAATACTTCCACTTGCACTGTCACCTTCCGTAATGAAAACCATCGTATTATCCTTGATTTCATTGAAAGCCTCCTTGTTTTTTGCAGGCGGTTCGTCATTGAAATGTACACGACAATCACGTAGTTTTTTGTTGTGCACATTGGCTTTTTTCGCACGCTCGTTAGCGAGTTTTTTGATGCCGGAAAGTTCCTTTCGCTCACGTTCGCTTTGTTCGATACGACGTTTTAACGCATCTGCAGTTTCCGTATTTCTATGTAAATAATTGTCTAATTCCTTAGACAAAAAATCTTGCAAAAATGTTTTGACACTTGGACCACCTTCATAGATAGTAGTTGAGCCCAACTTTGTTTTTGTCTGACTTTCAAATACAGGTTCTTGTACACGAATGGCAACAGCGCCAACAATACTTTGGCGAATATCCGCTACATCATAATCTTTTTTGAAAAAGTCGCGTATGGTTTTTACAAATGCTTCTCTGAAGGCTTGCTGATGCGTACCTCCTTGCGTTGTATATTGACCGTTTACAAATGAATATAAGTCTTCACCGTAATCGTTATTGTGCGAAAATGCAATCTCAATATCTTCACCCTTTAAGTGAACAATCGGATAACGCAATTCGTTTTCATCGGTTTTCTTTTTCAGTAAATCCAACAAGCCATTACGGCTAACGAAACGTTTTTTGTTGAAAACTATAATCAAACCAGCATTGAGGTAACAATAATTCCATAAAAGGTCTTCAACGTATTCTAGCTTGAACTTGTAGTTTTTAAATACAGAAGCATCTGGGACGAAAGTAACTTTGGTACCATTTGGCTCATTTGTTATTTCTAAATCAGTTTCTTTAATCAGAACACCTTTATCGAATTCAGCCGTTTTTGTTTTGCCATCACGGAAACTTTCCACTTTGAAATAATCACTCAAAGCATTGACCGCTTTGGTACCCACACCATTCAAACCCACACTTTTCTGAAAGGCCTTGCTGTCGTATTTGGCACCTGTATTGATTTTGCTGACAACGTCGACGACTTTTCCTAATGGAATACCACGCCCAAAATCCCGAACAATAACCGTCTTATCTTCAATAGAGACCTCAATCTGTTTACCAAAACCCATCATGTGCTCATCAATACAGTTATCTATAACTTCCTTGACCAACACGTAAATACCGTCATCAGACGAAGCGCCATCGCCTAACTTTCCAATATACATACCCGGACGAAGACGGATGTGCTCACGCCAATCCAAACTCCGAATACTCGATTCATCATAATTCGCTTCTTGCAATGCTGCCATAAACTTCTATTCTTTCTACGCTAATTTTTTTAGCAATTCACTAAGGCAAATATACAATATGGATTGGTTTATTCCTTTTTAGTTTTCCCACAGTTGGGGAAATTGTTTAAATCGGCTTATTTATTCCAAATAGATTTTGCATCAAACAGTTCCAGATTTTTCACTTCTATATTGTTACCCCAAAATTGGAATCCAGCATTATTGTTTTTATCAGGTCGTCTTTCCATGGAATAGGAATACAGTCCATTATCAATAAAAACCTCTATGGACGTTTTGTCAATATAGATGTCGGCTGTTAATTCCATACTGGTCCGATCCTGAGGCGAGTAAAAAATACCATTGATCGTATTGTTGTTCATGTCATAATCTATCAGATTCTGTCCAAACAAACTGAGACCTGCACTTGTAGCATGAGAAAGATGTATGGTTGTCTTTAGACGAAGCGTAGCTGAATCATGATAGCGCATAAGGTTGTTATTTGCAGCCTTGGGTTCCAAATTTTGCCAACTTTCTTTTTTGGAAAACAACATTTCGGTTTCCGTAATCGGTTTGCATGCAAGTCTTACACCTTCTTTTGTGTTTTTTAAGGTAAGTTCGGTTGGTAAAAGCATCATACCATTGAAGGGCATATTTGGATGGCTGATTCTACCCCAGCCTATTTGAATTCTCCTTCCATCTTTTTGGGGAATATTCGTATAGGTTTGTGCAGCATAGATAGAACCCGTAGTATATAAATATTTCCCGGCTTCCGGAGTAAATTTTTTACCATCAAAGTGCCCAATCATATAAGTGCCAGAAGCGCCATACATCACCCATTTTTTGTTATTGGGGTTTCCATCTATCGCTAATTCGAACAATTCTGGACATTCCCAAAAACCTGTTGTGTGGCTTTGATAAGTCCAGTCCTTGAGGTTGGTAGAATTGTAAATGGAATGACCGTCTCTTTCGTTCAAAACCAATACCCAATGTTTGCCAGGAGCATACCAAAATACTTTCGGATCACGCGTGTCTTTGCTATGCCACTTTTCTTTAGAATCGATAACGGGATTTTTGTCGTATTTGGTCCAAGTCCGTCCTTTATCCAAACTGTAAGCCATGCATTGGATCTCCTTTTCAGGATTATCCACTGTATAAAAGGCAATCATGGCGGGCGTTTTACCTTTATTGAAACCCGCCGTATTATCATAATCTATGATAGCTGAACCTGAAAACATCGTACCCAAACTATCCGAATTTAATGCCAAAGTCAATTCCTCCCAATGAATCAAATCTTTGCTTACAGCATGTCCCCAACTCATATTTTCCCATTCTTTTTCAAATGGATTGTGTTGATAGAAAAGATGATATTCTCCTTCATAAAAAATCAATCCGTTTGGATCGTTAATCCATCCACGACGTGTCGTAAAATGAAACTGTGGTCGATTTATTTCCTTATATAAACTGTCTTGACCTGCGATCTTATCATCTTGATAGATTTTGTCTAATGCAGTTGCTCCACTATCATAACTTATGGTAATGGTTTTCCCTTCATAAGCTAAAACGTCATAGAAAACCCAATATTCGGGTGTATCGGATAATCTAACTTGGTAGTCGATGACATTTTTACCGTCAAAATCCATTTTCATCACTTGACGCTTCTGTTTTTGCGAAATGGGAAAGTTGAGGTAACGTTTGGTTATTTTGAACGATTTGGTTTGCGCAAGCGCCATATTGAGACCAGAAACCAATGCGATAGAAAATAGAAGCACATTTTTACATTTCATCCTAATAGATTTAAGGAAGCAAAAAAAAATCGTTGTTTTTGCTAGTTAATCGGAGAACGGAAATTAAGAAAAAACGTAGAAAACATGGACAAAATAGTCTTGAAAAATCAAGCCAATTTAAGTCGGTTCTTTATTTGAAGACCTCTACCTACCCCCCCTCTAGGGGAGGGAATAAGGGTGGGGCTATTGAAAAAATACTTTGAAATCTCACTTCTTTATACAACCAATTATCTTAATAACCCGTTGTGCATTTAGAGATTTTTTTTCATTAATTCGGTACTTAGTACTCAGATTGCTTCACTTCGTTCGCAATGACGTTTGACCCTTATCGCATTTTAGCAAAATGTCCGTCATTGCGAGGAAGAATGACGAAGCAATCTCTTATTTTCCCTAATTATTTTCCTAAATGCACAATGGGGTATTTTAATAGTTTAGCTTGGACGACTAATACCAAACCTGAAAGCTTGCCATTTTTCAGAATCGCCATTAACGTCGTATTGAACGATTTTCTTGAATGGTAAAGTGATAGCGCCTCCTACAAAACCAGCTAAAGTACCTAAGGTTGCTCCTGCAAGAATATTTAATCCAGCCAAATATGCATCATTATTGTTGGCATAAACGATATAACCCACAGTTGTCAATGCGGAAAAGCCAATTAATGTGCCCCAACCCAAATTACTACCCATAGAATGTTTCGTTCTTAAAAATCCTACTTCACTTATGTGGATTGCTTCCTCATATCCTTTCAGCAATATGGTCGAATCCGTTATTTCGACGATTCGGCCTTTTGCAATTTTCTTTCCAGTTAAATCATAAATCCGAACAAATACATTTTTTGAGCAATAATAGAAGTAGACAAAAATAGCAGTATGCAAATAGATAATAGCTTGTAAGCGTTCCTCATAAGTTTTGATATTTAGTGTAAGTTAGAGCATAATCCCAAACAGAAAAATTTTATTTCCCTAAAAATAAACAAGGAGAACGATATGTTCTCCTTGTTGAATATTTACAAAAACCTAAGTCTACTTGGCATTTCCGCTATCATGTTGGATAACTTGTCCGTTTTCCAATAATGGGGCTTTAGGTTCAGCGAACTGTTTCACCATTCCTTCCATCATAGACAAATACTGCGTAGCCGCTTCTTTGTCATATTCCATATTGGCAGCATTTTGTCCAGTCAATGCATTGTAATAACGTATCTGTTGTTGCAGATCTTTTTTAACGGAATTGTACACTTTATCTGCCAACGCTTTGTCGTCTGCCATCAATGCCGCTTGTAAGAACAACATAGACAAACGATTATGTTGATTTCCGATAGAAACCATTCCGTAAGGGAAATTTTCCTGTAACATCATCTTGTCCGCTTTTTGCAGCACTTTGCGAGCTTCGTCTTTTCTTCCTTTGGAAGCTAGATCAATACCCAAAGTTGCATAAGCCTGACGAATCGTGTTAAGGTGACGACGATTTTCTTCGTCAAAATAAACACCAGGAATATCCGCACTACCAAAACTGAATTTGTTCATGACCTTGTCATACATCCAGTTTGTATTGACTTGTTCTGCCTGTACATCTTTGCTTTGTACTGGAACCAATCTGTAGCTCAATCCATCACGACGCAAGAAACTTGCAAATCCAAGATCATCATAAGGACTTGTAAAGTATATTGGACGTTTCCATTTGTTCGCCGCAATAATGTTCAATATCGCCCAGTCATTTTTGTAAAGATTGGATTTTCCTATTTGGAAATTAACAGAACTAAGAACAGAATCTTCCGCATTTACAGTACCGTTCTGATGAACCAAATTCAGATCAACCGGTATTGATACGTTTTTAACCGGATAGGTATGTACCATATCTCCCCCACCTGCTTGTGTCATCGTATTAGGATCTTCACTTCCAACATAGTTTTTCATCAAATCATATAGATCGTAGAATTTGTTGTCAGGAATATTATCCTTAGGATTATACATAATGACATCACGATTCTGTCCTTGTATTTGCGCTTTAGAGAAGATTACATCTATCGAGTCACTATTGTTTACCTTGTGACGGAGCTCATTGATATACCAGTCAATTCCCAAAAGACTAGTATTGATTACACGAATATCTGTACGAATACCTTCCACTTCCTGAGCGTACCATAATGGATAAGTGTCATTATCACCAAAAGTAAACAATATGGCATTCGGCGCACAGCTTTCCAAATAATCTCTAGCCAAGTCACGCGCTAATTGTTTTTTGCTACGGTTATGGTCATCTCATTCTTGTTGTGCCATCAATACCGGAACTGCCATGAAACAAGCAACAAAAGAAACACCTAGAGCCACTTTGGCGCTTGTCTTTTTGGATAACCATTCTTGTATGGCCAACATTCCAAGACCAATCCAAATGGCAAAAGCATAGGTCGCACCCGCAAATGCGTAATCACGCTCACGAGGTTCGTTTCCGGCTTGGTTCAAATAAATGATAATGGCAAAACCAGTCATGAAGAACAAAAGGAAAACAATCATACCATCGGAACCCTTTCGCTTGAAATGGAAGAATAAACCTATTAAACCCAATATCAATGGCAAAGCGAACATAGTGTTGTGCGCCTTATTGTGTTTAAGACTGTCAGGCAAGGCACTTTGGTCACCATACATCAAATCATCAATGAAATTGATACCGGTAATCCAGTTTCCGTCTCTGACATTTCCAATATAACGACCTTGAATATCATCTTGTTTTCCACTATAATTCCAAAGGAAATACCTTAGGAACATGTAGTAGTTTTGATATCCAACGTAAAATTTCAAGTTGTCTCCAAAGTTTGGATCGCGCTCGTAACCATTCTGTGTTTTTTGAATACCCAAAAACTGAGCATAGTAATCTGCCTGCCCACGATCTTGGCTACCGTTCCATACACGAGGGAATACCATTTTGTCCTCCGGCATGTAAACGTAATGGAAAGATTTACCTATTGGAACATAAGCGCCTTTTCCATTTTCATCAACACCTTTTTGGTATTTCATGTCGTCATATTTGATATCGACAGGACGAGCAGTAAATTTTTGACCATATAAAATAGGAAAATCTCCATATTGGTCACGGCCAAGATAACCCGCAAGACTTAGAGGATTATCTACCTTGAACATGTCAATGGAAGGATCCGCACTACTACGAATCATGGTAGTCAAATACGAACTATAACCAATCAACATGAAAACCAAACACCACATCGCCAAACGAAGATTGGGTAGGTTTTTCTTTTTCGCATAGCGGAAAGCAAACCAGATTGCAATACCCAATAAAATAAAGAAAGTAGTAAACCCACTGAAAAACGGCAATCCGAACTTGTTGACAAATGTAACATCCATAGAACCAGCTATTTTAACAGTTTCCTGAATGACTCCAATCTGTACAACTCCCAATATAACAACACTCAATACAAAAAAGATATAAGCACCACCGTATTCAATTTGTTTAGCTTTATCTTTCTTGTTATTTCTTTCAATCAAAAACAAAAGTCCAATACATACCAATGTGCCAACTAACATCAATCCGGGGTATGTAGAATCCATCGGAACTTGATCCGTTGCATCTCTGTTAGCCAATATGAAACCGCCAATAAATGCCAAACCTCCAGCTATCAAAATACCTCTGATAAAGTATTTACGCATTTTAGGATAGTCCAACTGGTCCTTACGACGGACATAATATACCATTACCAACGCCGGAATTGTCAATAAGTTAAGCAAGTGTATACCAATGGACAATCCCATCAGAAAACTTATAAATACTATCCAACGATCCGCACCTGGTTCATCTGCGACATGTTCCCATTTCAATATGGCCCAAAAAGCCACAGCGGTACACAATGCAGAAGATGCGTAAACCTCACCTTCGACAGCACTATACCAAAACGAATCGGAAAATGTATAAGCCAATGCACCAATGGCGCCTGCTCCCATGATAGACCAGATCTGACCAGAAGTCAACTTCTCAATACTGTCTTTTCCTTGTACAATACGACGGGCAAAATGCGTAATAGACCAGAACAAGAACAATATGCTCAAACCACTGGCTATAGCGCCCATAACGTTGACAGCCTTAGCGGCATGATCGCCTCCGCCACCAAAAAGGACAATAAAGAATCGTCCTATCAGAACGAACAAAGGAGCCCCAGGAGGATGCGGAATCTGCACCTTGAAGCAACTACTTACAAACTCGCCGCAATCCCAAAGACTACCTCCGGCTTCAGATGTCATAATGTAAACAATACAGGCAAATAGTCCAATCACCCACCCAGTAATGTTGTTAATCCGTTTAAAATTCATATTAGCTTATGGATTTTTTAGTGTCGCAAACTTATTGTAAACAGATGATATTAGAACACCTATTTTGAATTTATTGGCATAATAGCGCCTATTTAGCAAAAATAATTTGAATTTAAGGATTATTTTTATTTGAAATTAATGCAGAGATTGAAAAATAGGAGTCAGCAATCGACTTTAAATAATATTTTTACCCAATAAAAAACTAACGTATGAGAAAATTTATGATCAGTCTGACCTGTTGCCTTTCCATAGGGCCTTGTTTGGCTCAAAACAACGTAAAATTATCGCAAAATGAGGTTCGTAGATCCTTCGCACAAGCGGCTTGCAAGTGTATGGATTCTATCGAATTTTCAACTAAAAGTAAAGAGGATGTTCACGCCGCAGTAGTGGATTGCATCAAAAAACAAGTACAACCTTATCAATTAGTTAGCACTTTGTCCAATATTGACACTACGAAAAACTACACCATCAACGCCAATGGGAAAAAGACAATCAATGTATCTTTTGATATGGACGAAAATTCACAGCAAAACAAAACATACTATTACGACCTTGAAAAATATCTTTTAGATAGTTGCGACATCATGCGAAAGTTACTTTCCTCCAACAATGCGCTCCGAAGTCATTCAATTTCAAAAGATCCCAAAGCGCTCGAACAATACAATGCCGGGCAAGTAGAAATGGAAAAGAGCAATAATGAGATTGCTATTATCTATTTCAAAGACGCTGTCGCCATAGATTCAAACTTTACATTCGCTTGGGACAATTTGGGGATCTGTTACCGGAAGTCAGGAAAATTTGCAGATGCCGTTAACGCGTATGAACACTCTTTGCGGATCGATTCATCATCCTTGACTCCTTTGCAAAACATAGCTGTGGCTTACCAATATCTAAAAAAATTTGACGAGGCAGCAAATGCATACGAAAGAATTCAACGCCTGGACAGTACCAATCCTGAAGGCTACTATGGTCTAGGACGCATGTACACCATAGAACCTATTGATTATCCCAAAGCACTTAACAATATGTGCAAAGCCTATAATCTTTACATAGAGCAAAAGTCGGCATTCCAAAATGATGCAGTTCAGATTATTCGGTTGGTGTATCAAAAAATGAAAGAAGAAGGCAAGGAAAATGAGTTCAAGGAAATACTATCCAAAAATCATATTAAAACGCAAGAATAACAAAATGCTCTATTAGATGAACATTGCATAAAGTCAAAAAATGGTATCCAATTTTAAAACAATAGAAAAGGCTGTCGAAATTCGACAGCCTTTCACTTAAAACTTATAATATTCTACAATCCTTGTCCGTGACAGTTTTTGTATTTTTTACCACTACCACAAGGGCAAGGGTCATTACGACCGATTTTTGGTTCGACAGTTATAGGCGTTTGCTTAGGACGCATTTCTTCTGGAGCCAAATCTCTCTCGTTGGCACCGTATTCCATACCTGCTGCATCCACTTCTTCCTTATTGGAAACCGTTTTACTCAAATCAGTTTTGCGAATATGTCCTTCCTGCAAAGTTTGCATAGGTGGATTAGGACGACCATTTTCAGGCGCTTCTTCATTTCCCGGAATTTCAACATGGGAAAGGAATTCTACGATCTCTTTGTTGATTTCCGCATTCAAGTTGGCAAACAACATGTAAGCTTCTTGTTTGTAGATAACCAATGGATCCTTTTGTTCGTAGTAAGCTGTCTGAACACTGTGTTTCAAGTCATCCATTGCTCTAAGATGTTCTTTCCATGCATCATCGATAAATGCCAGAGTAATCGCTTTTTCCAAATTTCTAACTAGTTCCACACCATTTGTTTCAATGGTTTTTTGCAAATTAGAAAGGACTTGTATTCCTTTTTTACCATCGGTAAAAGGAACGACAACATTTTGAATCTGATTATTTTGCGTACCAGAAATATTTTGGAAAACAGGCAACACTTGTTCAGCGATCTTCTCTTTCAATTGTTGGAAATGGCTCATACCTTCTTGGTAAACCAGTTGAGACAATTGTTGTACAGAAGAACTGGAAAACTGCTCTTTGCTGATGGCAGAATCAACACCATAGCTGACAATCATATCCAATTTGAATCCTTCATAGTCACCATTTTCTTTGTAGGTGGCTGCAATACCTTCTGCTACACTATAAAAAGCATTGTCCAAATCCATTACCAAACGATCACCAAACAAAGCGTGGTTTCTTTTGGTATAGATTACAGTACGTTGCTTATTCATAACGTCATCATATTCCAATAGACGTTTACGTATTCCGAAGTTGTTTTCTTCTACTTTTTTCTGTGCACGTTCAATGGATTTAGTGATCATGCTGTGCTGGATGACTTCGCCTTCTTTGTAACCTGCAAAGTCCATCACTTTGGCAATACGTTCACTACCAAACATACGCATCAAATCATCTTCCAACGAAACATAGAACAAAGAAGAACCTGGATCACCTTGACGTCCTGCACGACCTCTCAACTGGCGGTCTACACGACGGCTTTCATGTCTTTCCGTACCCAAAATAGCTAATCCGCCCGCCTCTTTTACGCCAGGTCCAAGTTTGATATCCGTACCACGACCCGCCATATTGGTAGCAATGGTTATAGCACCAGGTTGCCCTGCTTCGGTAATCACCTGTGCCTCTTTTGCGTGCTGTTTAGCGTTCAATACGTTGTGAGGAATCTGTTTTTGGCGAAGCATACGACTTAATAGTTCACTCACTTCAACCGAAGTTGTACCGACCAAGACCGGACGACCTTCGTTTCTAAGTTTTTCTATTTCGTCAATAACAGCTCCGTATTTTTCTCTTTTTGTTTTGTATATCAAATCCTGTTGGTCATCTCTTCCAATACCAATATTGGTTGGGATGCTGACCACATCTAGTTTGTATATATCCCAAAGTTCTGCAGCTTCCGTTTCTGCCGTACCCGTCATACCTGCCAATTTGTGGTACATACGGAAATAGTTTTGCAAAGTAACGGTTGCATAGGTCTGCGAAGCAGCTTCGATTTTGACGTTTTCTTTGGCTTCCAACGCTTGGTGCAAACCATCAGAATAACGACGACCGTCCATGATACGACCAGTTTGCTCATCTACAATCTTCACTTGGCCATCCATTACTACATATTCGTTGTCCTTTTCGAACAAAGTATAGGCCTTCAATAACTGATGCACGCTGTGGATACGATCTGTTTTTGCAGTGTAGTCGTTCAGAGCAACCTCTTTTTCCTGCAATTTTTCTTCAGGGGAAAGTGTTGCGTTCTCGGTTATTTTGGAAAGTCTGGTTCCAATATCAGGCATCACAAAAAACTCAGGATCTTCTCCAGCTTTTGTCAATGCAGCAATACCTTTATCCGTCAACTCAACAGAATTGTTTTTTTCGTCAATAAAGAAAAATAAACCTTCATCAACAGTTTTCATTTCTTTCTGTTGGTCTGCTAAATAGTAGTTTTCAGACTTTTGCAATTTTTGTCTATTACCAGCTTCACTCAAAAACTTAATCAGCGCACCGGTCTTTGGTAACCCACGGTGAGCTCGGTAAAGAGCCAAACCACCTTCTTTGGGGTCATCCTTGCCTTCCGCAAAAAGTTTTTTCGCTTCGATCAAAGATTGGTTGACAATCCTTCTTTGAGCTTCCACTAGCTGTTCAACTCTTGGACGCAATTCAAAAAACTGTTGGGTAGAGGTATCACGACTTACAGGACCTGAAATAATCAACGGTGTACGCGCATCATCAATCAATACACTATCCACCTCATCGACCATTGCATAATGGTGCTTACGTTGAACCATCTCTTCTGGATTCTGCACCATGTTATCCCTCAAATAATCGAAACCAAATTCGTTATTCGTTCCGTAAGTGATATCTGCTAGATAAGCTTGGCGACGTTGTGGTGTATTAGGTTGATGTTTGTCAATACAATCCACTGTAATGCCCAACCATTCAAATATTGGGGCATTCCACTCACTATCACGACGTGCCAAATAATCATTGACAGTAACAAGGTGAACACCTTCTCCCGCCAACGCATTCAAATAGGATGGCAACGTGGAAACCAGTGTTTTACCTTCACCAGTAGCCATTTCGGCAATCTTACCTTGGTGCAATACAATACCACCAATCAACTGTACATCATAGTGCACCATGTTCCATGTAACTTCAGCTCCCGCTGCAGTCCAATGGTTGTCATAACTTACCTGATCACCATTAATGTGGATATATGATTTAGTAGCGGCCAAAGTTTTATCAAGATCCGTCACGCTTGATTCAATACTTGTATTTTCAGCAAAACGATGTGCGGTTTCCTTGACCACTGCAAACGCCTCTGGCAAAATTTCGTTCAAGACGTCTTCAAGCTTTGTGTCTCTTTCTTTTTTGAGTGCATCGATTTCTTGGTAAAGAGCATCTTTCGTTTCGATTTCAGCATCTGACAATTCTTCTGCTTCTTTCTTTTTAGATGTTATTATTTCGTCGATTTCGCTAAGCCCGGCAGCTATCCTTTGTTTAAATCCAGGTGTTTTTG
>QFOI01000054.1 GCA_003241175.1 Pseudopedobacter saltans | reverse complement strand
CGGCTATTACAACGCCTGGAGCAAAATATGATGCACAAGGAACTGGCGGCATTATCAATATTATTTTGAAAGATAGTAAGGTAAGAGGTATTAACGGAACTGTCAATCTTGCCGCTGGAACAAGGTTGGAGAATGGTTCTTTTAATCTCAACTATCATCATGACAATCTTTCTCTGAATGCTTTTTTTAACGGAAATGCTCAACTGAGATCCAAAACCCCATTCACACAAAATCGTACTTCATTCGATAGTGCAACACATCAAACAACCAAACTATTACAAAACGGTTATAATGATTTTGTAAGAAACGGTTATCAAACGGGAATCGGCATGGATTGGGATCTGAGCAAAAGCGATAACATCTCTGCATCTTTTGCATTGAATCATTTTTATAGTAAAACATCAGGATTGACTAATATTGAACAAGATGTATTGGATGCCAGCAATAACATGATAAGCAATACAAATAGTTTGCGCAATGCCTTATCCAAAAGCAGTATCAATTCGTACGAATGGAGTGTAGGATATACCAAAAAAATGAAGAAGGAAGGCGAAACTTTTTCCGTCTTGTACAATGCCAGTTATGGTTCGCCCAATAGCTATTCGGAACTGACACAAAACTATATGGGGCAAAATTTCCCTTACACAGGATCTCGCAATAGCAATCCTGGTAAAGATCACCAAAATTTTCTCTCTCTGGACTATACAAATCCCATTGGAAAAGGTTTTACGCTTGAAACAGGATTGAAGGGAACTTGGCAAAACATAACAAGCAATACCAATATTCAAAACTATGATCCAGCAACAAATATCTTTGTCAACGATCTTTCTCAGTCCTATCTGATGCATTATCAGATGGACGTGTATGCGGCATATGTATCGGGGAGTTTTAATATTGGACATTTTTTGGATGTAAAAGCAGGCGCAAGATATGAATACACTAAGTTGAATATTGACTATCCCAATACACATTTACCATCTTATGGCATAGTTGTACCATCCATTATACTTTCGCATAAATTGGATGAAATGCAGTTGATCAAACTAGCCTACACCAGACGATTGGAAAGACCAGAATATAAAGATCTGAATCCTTATCTCAATGTTAGTGACCCCTATAACATAACAACGGGAAACCCTCTTTTACAACCGGAAAAAGGTAACAACATCGAGTTGGGGTACTCCAGAAATCTGAATGGTGGTGGTAATATCTATGTCGCAGCAATGGAACGTATCAATACTTCGGATGTCAAACCTTATACTGCTTTCTACACGGACTATACAATTGGAGATTCCGTGTACAACAATGTTTCCGTATCCCAAAAAGTGAATGCTGGTACAGAATACAATACAGGCTTGATTATTACTTCTTCGATCCCATTTGGCAAATTTAATATTAGGGAAAATGCAATGCTTGTCAATAAAAATATGGAAAACAATATTGACCATACAAAAACAAATGCATTTATGTGGAGGTTAAATGCGAATCTGAGTTATCAATTTAGCAACGATTTTGTTTCGGAAGTATTTGGCGATTATCGTTCTGCATTCAACAATATTCAAGGAAGAGTTCCAATGCAACTAACCTACAATATTGCCATCCGCAAACAATTTTGGAACAAAAAGGCAAGTATTGGTTTGACGGCGACTAATCCTTTCAATAAATATGTTAATCAATTAACTACCATTACCACCAACAATTACGAAAGCTATTATAGACGACAGATTCCGTATAGGTCTTTTGGTATTAGTTTTAGTTATAAATTTGGAAAAGTGGATTTCCACAAAAACAAAAACAAGACAGGTGACGATTATCTGAACAACGCGCCTGACATGGGTGGAAACGGGTAAAAATACAATTATGAAAATACTGATAGTAGAAGACGAAAAATCATTATCCAATAGTATTGCCGGTTATTTGTCGGATAGTCAATATACTTGCGAAGTCGCTTACGACTATAACAAAGCACTGGAAAAAGCACTTGATTACGATTACGATTGTATTTTGCTGGATATTTCCTTACCGGGAGGTAACGGGCTCAATCTACTGAAAATATTGAAGGATAGTGAAAAAATGGATGGCGTTATTATAGTGTCTGCCAAAAACTCCATTGAAGACAAAATAAAAGGTTTGGAAATAGGCGCCGATGATTACATCACTAAACCCTTCCATCTAGCTGAACTAAAAGCACGTGTGGATGCTATAGTCAGAAGAAAATTTTTTGATGGGAAAAATACATTGCAATTCGAAGAAATTGTATTGGATTTACCTAGTAGGACAGCAAAAGTCGGTGACAAACTGTTGGATCTAACACCGAAAGAATATGAACTCCTCATATATTTTATTTCCAACAAGAACAAAGTCATTAGCAAGAGTGGTTTGGTGGATCATCTTTGGGGTGATGAGATGGACATGACTGACAACTATGACTTCCTGTACACACATATCAAAAATCTTCGCAAGAAAATGACGGCCGCTGGCGCAAGTGATTACATCAAATCAATATATGGTATGGGTTACAAGTTTTCGCTTTAATTTACAGTATGGCAACAAAACTTATCTCTAAATATAACAGATACAATCTTTTTTTCAATTTTTTCATATTGATAATCGGCGCCATCTGTTTTGTGCTGATCATTCGATGGATATTGATTAGCCAACTCAATCAGGATCTTAATCAAGAAAAAGATGAAATTGAGGAATATGTAGATCAAAAACATTCTCTACCTGCCCCTATGTCTTTCAAAGGGCAAATAGTTTCCTATGAGGAAGTAAAATCAACTTTCAAGACAAAGATCCAGAATGAATATCGTTTTGTCAAAGACGACCACCATGAAGAAAAAAAATTTCGCATCTATCGTTCCATAAAGTTTTCGATAGTTCTTGAAGGAAAAATTTATAGTTGTAAGATTTTGCGTTCACAGGCGGAAACGGAAGATTTACTAGAGATTGTTGTCCTTTGTGCACTAGGCATTGGTCTGATTGCATTTGTAGCTATTTTTATAAGCAATCGTTTTTTGTTTAAAAAACTTTGGTCTCCATTTCAGAGAACTTTGTCTCAGTTACAGTCCTTTAAACTTTCTGCTCAGAATACTTTTATTAAAGAAAAGACAGACATATTGGAATTTCAACAACTCAATCAAGTTGCGTTGGACATGACCGAGCAAGCCAAAAAAGAATACAATTCGTTGAAAGACTTTACAGAAAATGCTTCACACGAAATACAAACACCGCTTGCCATCATTAAAACCAAACTAGAAATGTTGATGCAGTCTGGCAATATACGTAGTACGGAAAGTGAGTATATCGAGAGTGCCTATGAAGCTAGCATTAGACTTTCTAGATTAAACCAGTCTCTCTTACTGTTGACGAAAATCGAAAACAATCAATACCAAAACACGGAAAATGTTTCTCTTTTTGAAGTAACCAAACATCTTTTGACACAATACAGCGAGTTGGTTGACAATGCGTCCATTCGTTTAAATGTGGATTATTTGGAAGATAAAATTGTCCAAATGGATAGCGCTCTTGTAGAGATTATGATTGGAAACCTTATCAGAAACGCTATTCGCCACAATATAGATGATGGATTTATCAATATCAGTATAAACAAAGATTCTTTTGTCATTTCCAATTCAGGTCCCACAATAGAAGGTTCGACAGACAAACTGTTTGATCGTTTTCAAAAAGAAAGTACATCCAGCAAGTCTCTCGGTTTGGGATTGGCCATAGTGTTGAAAATAGTACAGAAATACCATTTTAAGATACACTATCTGTACCAAGATGGTATTCACACTATTGAGTTGAAACTTGTTTGATTCTTATCTATCTTTCAATTGTCCTGATTTGTATAAGGTATAAGCACTTTGATAGTAAGTAATAGTTTTCTCTAAATCCGCAGAATCTATAGTGAGATTGGGCATTTCTTTTTCTTGATAGTTCCAATACAATGATTCCGATTTATTGACTGGACTCAGCAAGGTAAGATTGTTTTTTTCCATATAACCCAAAACTTGGTACGATGCAGGCAAAGCCCTCGGCATATATTGAGCGGAAAAGACATCACGACCAAACAATGAACTTTTGTAATCCCAACCCAAAAGAGAAAACAGCGTTGGAAAAATATCTATCTGCGAACATAATTGATCAACGTTTCCTTGTCGTGTCGCTAGATTGAATATCAGGCAAGGTATATGGTATTTGCTTACTTCTACGGCATCTTTTCCCGCACTGCTAGCACAATGGTCTGCTACTATGACAAATACCGTATTGGAAAACCATGATTTCTTCGCAGCTTTTTCAAGAAAATGACCAATAGCATAGTCTGTGTATTTGACGGCGCCGTCACGACCGCTGCCGGAAGGTATGTCTATTTTCCCAGAAGGATATGTATACGGTTTGTGATTGGAAGTCGTCATTATGAAGTCAAAGAAAGGTTGTTTTTGCTGATATTGCTGGTCTGCATTTTTAAGCACCGCGTCCAAAAGATCTTCGTCACATATTCCCCACGCATTTTTGAAATGAACATCACGGTCCGAAATGATAGACCTTTTAGTTTGTATCCCGTCTTTCAGTCTGAAGTTGCGCCCCTTGTCAACAATATCGAAACCTATACCCGAAAAAAAATTGTTCATATTATCAAAGTAGCCATCTCCACCATAAAAAAATGTACGATTATAGCCTTTACTTTTGAACACAGAACCGATACTAAACAGACCTTTGTTGTCACTCCTTCGTACAATACTATTGCCGGGCGTTGGTGGTATAGATAGTGTCAAAGCTTCCATGCCTCTTACTGTTCTGGTGCCGGTTGCGTACAGATGTCGAAACAAAAGGCTACTGTCTGCAATCCTATCAATATTGGGTGTAATATTTTTCTTATTTCCAAAATGAGCCATGAAATCCGCACTGAAACTTTCGATAGTAATTAAGATGACATTTGGTTTCTGTTCGACAGAATTGCTCTTAATACGTCTGTATATTGTATTGCTATCAATAAAAGAAGTGTTGTCGTCTTTGAGAAATGAACGCATTTGCTGAACAGCCATTTCTGGTTGTTTATGTAAGTAAAAATCTTGGTAAGGCAATTCATTGGATCTAAAAGCGGCAAAAAAAGAATAGATTCCGTTTTTGGATAGCTCGTCTGCATAATTATTGTTCCCTTGTTCAGCCCAACGATTTGGGATACAAATGATATAAACGAAAGCAATCACCAAAAATGGAAAGAAATACAATAAGAACCTTTTACCAAATGTAGTTTTTTCAGAAAAAGTGGTTTGAAAAATGCCCATTTTTTTGAATAGGAATATAGTGCCGACCGAGCATAACACCATCCCTGTGATTAACAGTGGTAATGGATACGACTGGTTGATGTTCTCTACGACTTCGTACGTATAGAGTAGATAATCGACCGCAATAAAGTTAAAGCGGCTTTCAAACTCACCCCAGAAAGTAAACTCCGCAAAAGTGGCGAAATACACAATAAAAACCGTGAGGAACAAACCAATATAAACAATGACTTTGTCTACCTTTTTGCCAATATATTTTGTTGGGAAAAGTAATAGATAGACAATTCCAACAAAACTTAAAAAAGTAGCCGTTCCAATATCAAAAACAAAACCTTTTAGATAAATCTTACTAATGTCAAAAAAACTTAAAGAAGCTTTTTTGTGACACAAAAACAGCAAAACAGTTCTGACTACCTGCGACAATACAATATAAAAAACAATAAACGCAATTACTATCTGGTATCTACCAAACCTTTTATTAGTTAATTTTGACATATCCTTTCTCCTATCTTTAATTCTTTAATCCTAACCGATAAAGGAAAAAGGAGATTCTGAAGCAAATCTGAATTTCGATATTTTTATGGTCCTTGTATGTTTTTTTTAAAATATGTTAGCTTATCTAGAAAAGATGAAACGGGTCAGAAAATGTGCCTTGGATTTTTTTTTTCGAAAAAAACTGCCTTTAGTTTCCAACTATTTCCACAACCACTGCTCCTTATTATAGCATGCAGAAAATGAACCACGCTGAAACAAGTTTTATAAACTGGGTAGAAGATGCTGCCAAAGGCAAGAGAGACGCTTTTGGTCGTCTATACGAACAGTTTTCGGCCGCGATGTTCAATATCTGTATAAGAATGGTTTCTGAACGGAATTTGGCAGAAGATCTTTTGCACGAGTCCTTCATTACGGCATTTAACAATATTAAAAATCTACGCGAACCCGCTCGTTTTGGTGGCTGGTTAAAGCAGATCACGATAAGAAAATGCATCCAATCAACTACGTCAAAATATAGTTTTAAGGAACTGGATGACGAAGGCCAATGGATAGATGAGTACGAAGAATCGTGGTGGGGCGGCTTGTCTATGGTTGACATTCAATGCGCTATTAAGGAATTGCCGGACGGATGCCGCGAGATATTTAACCTTTATGCCGTAGAAGATTATTCACACAGAGATATAGCAGAACTGTTGAATATTTCGGAAAGTACGAGTAAGAGTCAATATCATCGAGCAAAAGGATTATTACGAGTCAAACTATTAAAAGTATTGAAAGTCAATGGATAACTTTAAAAAATACATTCAAGAAAACAAACCGGATCTCGATCTTGACCGTCCTGGTTCTCATTTATGGGAAAGAATTGAGCAGGATTTGGAGATAGTGGAGGTGAACAAAAAAACGGTTCCCATGTGGCGTTGGATGGTCGCAGCGGCGTGTTTGTTGCTGGTTTTGGTTTCTGCTTTTTTTCTTTTTGAAAAAAACAAAAAGGAGATGCCAGCTATTTTGGTAAAAAAGGAAGTTCCAAAAACAACAACGCCACAACAAAATCCCATTCCAATTGCAGAAGAAAAAACAAGAGAGCAGCAAGAGGAAAAAGTGCCGGACGTAAAACCGGAAACATTCGCTTCTGTCGAAAAGAAAAAAGAAGATGTTGAAAAAAGAAAATCAAAGAGCAACACTCCCAATACAAAACAATATGTCATCGCAGATGTGGAAGTGGGAAACTTTTCGCAAGTAATAGAATATCAACGTCAGTACATCAGCACATTGCCTATCTATGGGGAAAAACCTGGCTATTTCAAGGATTTCAAACAGCAACTTCAACAGATGGACAGTGACGAAAAAGAAGTTAGGAGCGACATAAAAAAACATGGTCTAAATCCCAATCAGATAGAACAGCTAATCAATATATACCAACAAAAAATCACTTTGCTTAGGCAGTTAAACCAAGAAATTAACCGTGTCAACAAGAGCTATTTGCAAAATCATATACAACAGGATTCAACTTCCAAAATGGATAATCCACATTTCTTAAATTTATAACTCAACCAATATGAAACTATATAATTTCTTCATAGTGCTTTCTTTTTTCACTATTGTTATAGGAAATAAAAGTTTTGCGCAAAAAACGCATGTAACCACCACCACAACCTCAACTAGTAATGGTGCTACATTCACGACTACTACAACGTCTAATAGCGAAACCGCGGATACTACCAAATGGAAATATCGAGAAATATCGAAAGATTTTGCCATTGGAAATAAAACGCCGATTTATATAGAATCGGTAAATAGAAATTTGGAAATAAAAACTTGGGATCAGCCAACAGTAAGAATTGTTGCTAAGGCAAAATATCAAAATGACAGCGACGCAAACAAAAGTTTTGATGATGTATTTGAAACTAGTGGAGTCAAAATTAGAAATACTGGGCAGGCTTTTGAGATATTAGGAACTATGCACAACAGTGTTATTTTTCAAGATGTAAATATGAGAGGTACACCAATTGGTGTTGGTTTTGATGGAAAATCACGATCTGCCGCATTCATTAATCCTGGAGTGGCGGCTTCGTCAAGTTCATTCGTCGGTACAGCTAATAACATTGTCATTACAAGTCCGACATTTTTTCATTCAGACAATGGAGATACTGTCATGTTCAATAAAGATAGCTTATCAACAAACTTAAGAGTATTTCTAAAAGATAAAGGCAATGCCAACAATACAATAGTAGTTAGAAACAAACTCAAAACTAACAAACTTAAAATTGAGGAATTGTCGAAACAACTAGAAACTTTATCAGTAAAGTTAGCGAAGCTATCCTCTGAAGACGCCACAAAAAACAGTAAAGAAATAGCTAAGACAAATCAAGAAATAGCCAAAATTTCAAATCAAATAGCGTTTCAGTCAGCTGGCAATATGATCAACATAATACCCGATACTTCAAGAGTAACGGTCAAAGGTTTAAAACTTGATTGGGCAAAACCGATGGGACAGTCTTTTGGTAGTGGCAACAGTTTTTCATTTGAACCTAAATATAAAACCGATCTGAAATGGACTATTTATATTCCTAAAAACCATAAGTTGTCCATCGATTCCAAATATGGTGATATAACTATTGCTGACGATATTGACTCCGCGAAGATTATCTCTAAATATGGAAATGTAGATGCGAAAAATGTCCAATCCTTAGTAGCGCGTAATGAATACGGAAATATTTACACAGGAAACGTTACAGAAGCTGATATAGAATTGAAACGAGGATCTTTGAAAATGCAAAATGTCGAAAACCTTAAGATTGATTCCAAAAACGCCAATATCGATCTTGATCAAGTAGGCAATATTAAAGTTGAAAGTTCTAATGATAATTATGATGTCAGTTCCATCAAGTCTTTGGATGCCAATAAAAGCTATGGCACATTTAGACTGACAACTTTAAATGGAAAAATGAATTTCAATGGGGTCAATGCAGACATCAAAATTCGAAATATAACACCAACTACAAGTAGCATAGATATCACAAACAAATTTGCAAATATTTCCTTGCCTTTCGCGGATATAAAGAACTATAATATTGCTGTTAACGGTTCATTCAATACCTCTTTTGACGACTTCGATATTGTCAACAAAAACGATAAAGGTTTTAATGCCACAAAAGGAAACGGAAAAGATTTAAATGCCAGTATCAACTGTAACAATTGTCAACTGGATTTCAAGTAATACGTGATAAGTAGTAAGTGTTAAGTTCTCGCAAAAGCTTATCACTTACTACTCGCTAAATTTCTTCTTCTTGCCAATGTCAACATTTGGATGGCGATGGAAAGAACAATAAATCCGCAACCAATATAAAAGGTTGGGCTAAGCGATTTATTTTCATGGAAGATAAGAATGGCTAACAATATACTATAAATGGGCTCCAAATTGAAACTCAAGTTTATAGTGAATGCAGGAACATAACGTTGTGCCATCAACATGAATGTGTACATCAATACCGTACAGAAAAATGCAAAAACAATCAAGTTAATCCAGTCCATGTTTGTCGGAACAATTATTAAACTAGGTTGTAATTGTTTAAAGACGAGAACTAGAATTCCAGAGAAAACAGTGGCAGTCAATATTTGGTAAAAATTGATATCCCAAACGTTGTATTTATCAATAAGCTTTTCATTCAGTATCGTGAATAGAGATGCCAGGAATGAGGATATGATCCCTAAGAAAATGCCATACCTATAGGTCGTATCAAAACTAAATATCAATACGATTCCTAAAAGAACGAGTAAACTTAACAATAGTTCATATTTGTCAAATTTTCGTTTATTGATCAATGGGCTCAACAAAGATGTAAAAAATCCCGTTAAGCAAAAACAAACGACACCGATAGACACATTAGATTCTTTAATACTCCCATAAAAGAAAATCCAATGGAGTGTGATAACCAAACCTGTCGCTGCAATAGGAAGAATATCTTTCAGTTGGTATTTTCTTTTGTTCTTGGAAAAAAGCAAAATCAAGCCTAACATTCCAGATGCTAAAAGCGTCCTATAAAAAACCAATACAATCTGATTTAAGTCTATCAGTTTTCCAAAAATACCAGTGAACCCTGCCAATAATACAGCAAGGTGTAAAAACATGTATGCTTTTTTCATTATTTTATAAAGCTTAATTGGATGGAATGTATGGTGCGATCTGATGCCGTGAATCTTCTATCGGCTCTGTATCCAGCAATCCAGACGATCTCTTCATTAGAAGTTACTAGCCAGATCTGATGCTTTATGGGTGTTGGTATTTTTAAATCTATAAAGTATTTAGCCAGCTTCTTTTTGCCTTGCATTCCTTTTGGATAAAATACATCACCCTCTTTCCAACGTCTAATCTTCAATGGAAAATTCAGTTTTTCCATATCCAAAATTACTGTGTCGTTGGTGGCAACGTTTTGTATGTTTTCTCTTGAAATTTTGCTGCCATCTGTAAGTTGGACAATACTATCCTCTCTTTCGAAAATAAAATCCTCACTTGCACTAGTTTCTTTATCCGAAATGATCAATGTGGATCTATCTTTCCAAACAATATGCGATATTGATTCGATTTTTGCACCAGAATCAGCATCTAACAGTTTGACCAGTTCATTCGTTTGGTTAGAAGAGAAACCAAAATCTTTAAATATTTCAAACAGTATAGTTTGAAAACTTGTTTCAGTTTTCAGCTTTTCAATATCAACTATATACGTATCATTCGTTTTTTTACATAGCAAAGATTTTATAAGAGAGATATGCTTGTTGTATATTTTTTCAACGTCTGTAAAGCGATGGATGTTGGCCAAAAGATTATCTTCAATAGTGGGATAATTTTCTTTTAGTTCGGGAATGATACTATTACGCAAAAAATTGCGTGCATATTTTTCTTCCGAGTTGGTAGAATCCTCTACCCAATTAAGCTTTTGGGAAAGAGCATAACTGACAATATCCTTTCGCTTCGCAAACAGTAAAGGTCTATAAATACCATTATTGACGGGAAGTATTCCATGCAAACCCGCAATGCCGCATCCTCTAAAAAAATTCATCAAAACCGTTTCTATATTGTCATTGGCATGATGCGCCACCAAAATAGGTAAAGGTTTTCCTTCTATTTTATAGTCATCTGCTAGTTGTCTAAACCAGCTATAACGTAGTTCCCTTGCAGCTTCTTCAACTCCTATTTTTTTTTCTTTTGCATAATGAATAGTATCAAAGTCTATACAAACTATTTCTTTTCCGATACTTTCGGCAAACCGTTTTACAAAATTTTCATCTCTATTGCTTTCTTCTCCTCTTAAATGAAAATTACAATGGGCTATCAAAAAGTCAAAACCCAAACCATGCAAAACATAAGTCAATACAATACTATCCACACCTCCGCTCACTGCTACAATTAATCGCGAACCTGACGGATTCAATTCCGCAAAATGAACTTGCCAATATTGATTAAATAGTTGTAAAAAGTTTTGTTCCACAGTAAAAATATATTCAAATAAAAAAGGTATGTCAGATCCTATCTGACATACCTACAAAAGTATAATGATTTGATCTTTTAATCTCCTTTCTTCAATTCCTTTGCCCAGGAATCTTTCAAAGTGACAGTTCTGTTAAATACCAACTTGTCTGGTTCAGAATGCTTTTTGTCCAATACAAAATATCCTTTTCTGATAAACTGAAAATGATCCTCTTCTTTTGCATCCAAAAGAGCTGGTTCAATATAAGCATCCTTAATAATCTCCAATGAATTTGGATTAAGGTAATCCTTGAAGTCTCCCGGAGCATCATCCAAATCTGGTTCTGTGAACAAACGATCATACAAGCGCAATTCGGCTTTTTTTGCATGTTCAATACTAACCCAATGGATGGTACCTTTCACCTTTATATTGGCATTTGCTCCACCACTTTTGGAATCTTCTATCAAGCTACAATTGACTTGCGTGATATTTCCTTCCGCATCTTTTTCTACGCTGTCACAATTGACAATATAGGCACTTTTCAAGCGAACCATTTTACCCGGCGTCATTCGGAAGTATTTTCCTGGCGCATTTTCCATGAAATCTTCTTGTTCAATATAGATTTCACGCGTCAATGGTATTTTACGGAATGTAGGATTTTCCACTTCAGGATTATTTTCACCATCAACCCATTCTGTTTCACCTTCAGGGAAATTGGTAATCACAACTTTTAACGGATCGAAAACGACCATTCTTCGTTCTGTAATTCTGTTGAGGTGTTCACGAGCACAAAATTCCAATAATCCCACATCGATCATGTTGTCTCTCTTAGCTACACCAATACGATTACAAAATTCACGAACACTTTCCGGCGTGAATCCACGACGTCTTAATGCGCTAATTGTCGGCATACGAGGATCGTCCCAACCGTCAACAACACCTTCGTTGACCAATTGTAACAATTTGCGTTTGCTCATCATGGTATAGGTCATGTTGAGGCGAGCAAATTCATATTGGTGCGATGGAAACAATTCCAATGTTTTGATAAACCAATCATACAATTCTCTATGAGGAACAAATTCCAAAGAGCACAAAGAATGTGTAATGGATTCAATTGCATCGCTCTGCCCATGCGCAAAATCGTACATAGGATAGATGCACCATTTGTCACCTGTACGGTGATGATGTGCATGTTTGATACGGTACATCAAGGGGTCGCGCATGTGCATGTTGATAGCTGCCATGTCAATCTTTGCACGTAAAACCTTTTCTCCGTCTTTGTATTCGCCATTACGCATACCTTCGAAAAGTTGTAAGTTTTCTTCAACACTTCGATTTCTGTATGGACTATTGGTTCCTGGAGTTGTAGGTGTGCCCTTGCCAACAGCAATTTCTTCCGCTGTACTATCGTCCACATAAGCCAAACCTTCCTTGATCATTTTTATGGCAAAAGAATATAGTTGCTCGAAATAATCGGAGGCATATAATTCATTTTCCCATTGGTAGCCGAGCCATTGGATATCTTTTTTGATACTGTCTACATACTCTACATCTTCCTTTACAGGATTGGTGTCATCAAAACGAAGATTGACAGGCGCATTGTATTTTTCTCCTAAACCAAAATTGATGCAGATCGCTTTTGTATGACCTATGTGAAGATAACCGTTTGGTTCTGGCGGAAATCGAAAACGTAATTTTCCGGAATCCAAGCCATTTTCCAAATCATCTTCTATGATTTGTTCAATAAAAGCTCGCCTCAGGAAATCCCGCGCAACGTGGGAGATTTCCGCCTTCTGGATCG
>QFOI01000515.1 GCA_003241175.1 Pseudopedobacter saltans | reverse complement strand
CAGAAATACCCCTATTTCAACTGGAGTCATTCATCAAAGCCAAGAGACTGAATTAAAACAAACGAATTGCATGGAGACGGCACTCATAAGCAGACAGGCCAGAAAAGGCCGTTCGGATCTATTGATACAGAAACGGAACGAAGTCCTCGTGCTTAGATTTCTTCATTACACAACAAAAACACTTTTACAGTACCAGGACATCATAATACAGCTATCAAAGGAGTTCTTTATTTCGGAACGCCGTATCGTTGACCTAGTATTTTCGAACAGTGCAAAGTTGAAACAAATTGATTTTTCCAAGGTTACAAAACCCTATTTAAACGCCGCTTCGCCACTTCTTAAATGGTAAGGCTCAAAAAACAACAATCCCCTTTGAAGTGTTACCTCAAAGGGGATTGAGTTGCTCGGACAGTAGTCCCAGCACCACAAATATACAACTTTTACAGTTAATTCTCGCTAAGTAGATTGTGCGGCACTATACAGGACACGTTTTAACTGTTCCTCGATAATGTGTTCCAATTCACCAACACCCTCACGGACATTGTAACTGTTGATGGCGAGTTCGTGTATAAATTCCTTGTTGAAATAAATGTTGATGGTACGGGGTCCCGCCGTGGTAACGTCAGAACTAAGACCGCCTGACTTACCTGTTCCATTTCCATCGATAAGACTAGAAGGAGATCCACTTACATTCGGTATCGAATCAAATATTTCTCGTAGCCGTAATATGGCAGAAAGTTTAGGGTGGAAGCCGAATCCTTTTTTATCTGTTGGTATTTTAGTTACAATGGACCTTACTTCAGATAGTAAGTCTTTATTTCCTCCTAACGATTCCAAGGTGGAACGGGCAGCCTTCAACACCAATTGTGGCGCATCAGTTGTGGCCTGAACCATTTTCTGTTTAAATTCTGAAATATCATTGACTACCTGTAATTTATCAACTTCTTTCCTCTGGTTATTTACCAATTTAGTGTACCTGGCAATACCTTCATTTCTTACTTTTACTGAATCAACAGATGATGTCAAATCACTTTCGAATATACGAGTACCTGGATCCTTCAACATGTTTATATTGGCAACGGCAAAACCATACTGTCTGTTTTCGAACCCGTATAAGACCTTGGACAGACGGTCAAGTTCTTGTTGCGCATCCAACAAATCCTTGCTGGTTTTACCCAAATTGTAGTTGGCAGATTCAAGTGCGTATTTTTTTTCGTATGCCTTGTTTACTGCATCCAAAGACTTTAGTAGGCCTTCATTCTTTAGCTTTTCCGCATCCAGTTTGCCAAAGAAATCCGGATACTTATTAACCAGTTCTCCCAACAGTCTTTTCCTAACGTCATTCTTCTCATTCAAGCTAATTATGGAGCGAACTAGTGTATTTATTTCTTGCCGTTCAAGGTCTACGGTTTGTGGTATGGTCTTGCCAATATTGATCCAGTCGAGTGTTTTTGCAGCAAGTTCCGCAAGGTTGCTTTTTATCGGCATAAAAGCCTCTCCGATACCGATCTTGAAGTTTTCCCACTGCCCCTCAAGTATTTGAGTCTGCCCATAGGATGTCTTAGAGACCTGATCCATCATGTCATTAAACATTCCTCCCTGACCAGTTGCCAACTCAAAAGCCTTAGCCACGGCACTAGATCCGATTTTCCCCTGCTCCATCATATCCTTGAGCTGTCCGACAGAGATTCTTTGCTTCAAACCAAAATCTTTCCATCGCTCTGACATGGTCTGAAGCGGGTTAAAACATGCATTGATGTACTGGAGCAGATCCTGCCCCATCAACCGCCCAGCTGCCTGAGTCTGCGAATAGGCTAGCGTTAGGGCTTCAAACTTGTCTTTGTTGCCCATGGACACGTCACCAAGTTCCTTCTCAATCATTACAACCTTGGACGCCTGTATACCAAAAGACATCAACGTCTGAGCGGATTTGAACACTTCGGGGCCCAGTATAGTATCTTGTTGCAACTTGTTGAGGTTATTGGCAAGATTGTTGCCTATACCTCTATTACCTGTCAGTACACCGAATGTCTGTTTAGTCGCATCAAACCCCATTGCTTTAGATACTGAGTCCTTGACAAATCCCATTGTTGCCCCAAGTGAAATACCTACCCCCAACACACCAGCTACCTTTCCTAATCCTCCACCCAACATGGACAAGACTCCACTGTTAGGACTATTACCACCTAGCATGGATTTCATTTTCCATTTTACGGAATCTATCCGCTGTTCCAGTTCAGAGAAACTGGTGGACATATTTCTGTTGGATGCGACTACTTGGTCACTTGCCAGTTTAGCGGCGGAGGGCATTTTTC
>QFOI01000514.1 GCA_003241175.1 Pseudopedobacter saltans | reverse complement strand
GATCACAAACTCGAAAAAAGTAGATTGGGAAGATAGATTCGTTTGTATTTCCACTTGGTAAGTACCAGACGATAATTCATTGTATACTTTGGAAGTTTCCGTTTGCCATTCTCCCCAATAGCTGGACTCTCCGATTTTAGTGATTTTGAATCGATATTTTATTAGACGATCAAATATTGAATTCCCAACAACAATCTTAACCGAACGATTTTCATATTTTACATCCCAATTGGAATTATTGATTTTGGACACGGTTGCTATTGGTTCAAATTCTCCCGCTTTGTTTACAAATACGCCATCTATGTAAGGAGGTTTAGATTTAATGTCGTTGATCCTATTTGACATAAATAATGCAAATCCATTTTCTCCACACAATACACTTCTGGAACTGTCAATAGTGATAATATTCTCATAACCGCTCACCAAGAAAAAATCTTTAAGGAAAAAAGAAAAGTGGTTTTGGTTTCTGTCAATATACAATAGCTGATTGTCATCATTAACTACCCAAAAACATTTATTTGATGTGGGAAAGATTTTCTTAATCTTGGGTATCCTATTGGAAAACCCAAAAAGGTCGTTGACCGTTTCGAAACGATTACCATTATGATTCCAAACACTTATTCCCCTATTGGAAACAGTATAAACATTATTAGCCCAATAGCTTATATTTTGCTGAATGTCTGGCAATATACCATTAGAACTGTTTAATATGGTCCAATGAATAGCCGAATCATAGTTTGCACTCAACTTGATTGACGACAATCCTTTATATGCATGTTTCAACCAAATATTTCCATTGGCATCTTCAACCCAATCGGAAATCGGCATAGTTTCTAAACCTTTTACGTTCTGTCTGTAGTGAAACAAACCATCAGATCCTCTAACATAAAGAGCTAATCCAATATAAGTGCCTTGAAGTGCAATATTCGGGTTAGATCTTAAAAGTTTTATGGACCAGCCACCAGGCATGTTAGGAAGATTTGTTATAGCTTTTTTATCTATGATAGCTACGCCGCTATTATGGGCGCAAAACAATTGATTACCCAAAATATCCAAACTCCAAACCTGCCAATTGATTCCACCTACATTAACAAAACCTTTGTTGCTGTCATAACGATAAAGCCCGTCGTTGGACCCAATATAAAAATCGCCTTCAAACCAAGCCGCTGCGTATACAGAACCTATATCTCCGTTGACATCCTGAAAAAAACGTAGTGGTGATTGTAAAACGATTTGATCTATTCCCCGATCCATGCCGACCCAAAGATTGCCCACTGTATCTTTCTTTAAAGACAAGATGGTATTGTTTTGCAAACCATTTTGTTGATCAAAATGCTCAAGGATATTTCCGTTGTTATCAAGAATATATACACCTCGTTGTATGGTTCCGATAGCAAAGGTTGTATCTGTAAGTCTGGTCGCCGCGTTTAACTGAGCAGTTTTGAGTATTGAGTTAATTTCTTTTGAAATTGGTTTAACGGTTTTTCCATTTTCACTCAGACAATACAATCCGTTATGTACAGTTCCAATAATGACCAATTTGTTCGGACCTTCCAATAGGGATATTATTTCGTCTTTTTTAAATAAAGGAAAATCGGTTACTAATTGGAATGCTTTATCCTTTAATTCGTAAATTCCTTTCTCTAAAACCTGAACGTATAAATGCCCGTGGATCTGAAAGGCATACATTATGTTCCCAGGACAGGGAATAGGCGAAATTTTGCCGTTTTCGAGAACATATATGGTAGAAAATGATTGAAAATAGATTTTGTTTTCGAACTTACTGATTCTCCAAATTTCTTCTTTGGAAAACTTTTTGTAGTTAATTATATCCGTTAGGGAATGATAAATGTAATTTCCCAAAAGCTCTTTTTGCCAATATCCAAACTCGCCAAACCCTCCGGTATAGATGCGATTACCATCACAAGCGACAGAGCGGACTATTTGCTGACCAGGCAATTCATACAGATTCCAAGCACCGTTATATATCAGCAAACCTTTGTTGTTCGCAATAAAAATACTTCCAATAGAGTCTTGATCTATCGCCCAGTTTTGGTTAGATGCATTGTATTCCGTTTTTGGGAAATTGATGATCTGTGGCGTCGTTCCAAACTGTCCCCAAATGACAGAATTCAAAAAACACAGTAAACCAATCAATAAAAAACGGCAATACAAATTCATACGTTAAAAACTACAGTAAAAATCAGGGAGCAAGCCTAGTGATTTCCCAATGCTTTTCATCATTGAGAATATATTGAAATCTATCATGCAAACGACTACTTCTCCCCTGCCAAAACTCAAATAGGTTAGGAATCAAAC
>QFOI01000513.1 GCA_003241175.1 Pseudopedobacter saltans | reverse complement strand
AAATAACCGCTACCACTATCATTCAGTTCTTAAACAAAAAGGTTTTTAAACGAAATTTAAACAATCTAAAAATAAATATTGCCTAAATGCACAACGGGTTTACCAAAGATAGAATGTACCCGTCTGGCTACTTTTTATCACCAATTGAATTATTTGACTGCTATCAAGCTAATTATCTTGATAAAGTTTGGTTTAATGAATGGAATAAGGAATTTAAAATTGAAGATATAAAAGCAGTACATATAAAAGTTATGGTTGGAAATAGAGTACTTGGAATAATTGATGATGCTAAAGATTTTTTACATTTAAATAAATTTAATCAGTATTTAGAGACTTTTAATAAAGCTTTCCATACTAATTATTCAGACGAATAAATTTTTTTTATTGTATTCATAATGCACTTTAAATCCTCTACCAATGTTTTGTAATTCAATGGTGGAAAAGTACGGATTATGACTTAATTTCGTAATAAGATTACTATCGAATAAACTAAGTTTCCAATTCCATGCACCACGACGTATTCATCGTTATTATTTTGTTGGTGGCCGTAATGCTTCTCGTTATGGTTGCTCAAAAAATAAAGATCGCATTTCCTATTTTTCTTGTGTTGGCAGGACTAGGCATCAGTATGATACCAGGTGTGCCTGTTTTGCATATTGAACCAGATGTCATTTTTTTGATTTTTTTACCACCTTTACTGTATGAGGCGGCATGGTACACTTCATGGCAAGATTTCTGGAAATGGCGTAGATCTATTGGTTTATTGGCGTTTGGGCTGGTTTTCTTTACATCTGCCATTGTTGCCTTTTTTGCGCATAATATTATTCCAGGCTGTACTTTGGCTTTAGGTTTTTTGATAGGAGGCATCGTTTCTCCACCTGATGCAGTAGCGGCTGCTACAGTCATGAAAGGACTAGGTGTGCCTAAGCGCCACATGACTATATTGGAAGGAGAAAGTCTTATTAATGATGCATCATCTTTGATTGTTTTTCGTTTTGCATTGTTGGCAGTTATTTCAGGTACATTTAGTTTTCATCAGGCAGTGGGAAGTTTTTTCTTAGTTGCAGGAATGGGTATTGTGGTCGGTATTGCCATCGGTTTGATTATGGGTGTGATTCATCGATATTTACCAACAACCTCAGCGATGGATGCTGCATTAACTTTTTTGACACCATATTTGACCTATCTAATAGCAGAACAATTGGGCTTTTCTGGTGTGATGGCAACCGTAACGGCAGGGTTGTTTGTATCCTACCATGCTCCACGTATTTTTCAATCCGGTGATACAAGGGTCAATATGTTGGGTGTGTGGACTACATTGATATTTGTATTGAATGCATTCGTATTCGTATTGATAGGATTGGAACTTCCAGAGATTATTCATGGTTTGGGACCTCATCAGGTTAGAGAGGGTGTCGTGTACGGTTTGATGATTAGCGGAATCATTATTTTGCTACGTTACATTTGGGTATTTCCAGTAGCCCACATTCCTCGCTGGTTAAGTGCAAGAATACGAAAAGACCCTTCTCCCGGTTGGAGAGGTCCTTTGATAATAAGCTGGGCCGGAATGCGTGGTGTTGTTTCTCTGGCAACAGCGCTTTCTATTCCTATGCTACATGGATCAGAACCTTTTCCTTTACGTGACTTGATTATCCTCATAACATTTGTTGTTATTTTCGTTACACTCGTTATACAAGGTTTGACTTTGCCACTAATAATCAAACTTATCGGGTTAAAGGAGATTGACAATATCCGCTCGGAAGAAGAACAGATAGCGGAACTAAGGCTTCATTTGGACAATATAGCATTGGCTAAACTCAACAAAGACTATGCGGAACAACAGGAGAAAAACGACTATATTGGAATTTTCAGATATGACATCATCAATTCCATCAATATTAATAGACGACGTCTTGACTCCATTGAACGTAAAATAGTTTCCGAAGAAGAAATAGAAGTTCACAGATGTATTTTGCTAGATATATATGAATTGCAAAGACAGGAACTTTACAGGCTTCGTCGTGAGCAATCCTATTCTGATGAAGTCGTTCGCAGGATGGAATGGGAATTGGATATGGATGAATCCAAACTGGAACACTAATTTTCTTTGTATTGTTAAATTAGTATAACAATGGATACTTTTTACGTTTCTCTATATGGATTGCTTCGTCGTACCTCCTCGCAATGACGTCGATTATTAATAAGTTGTAATACAATTCGCGTCATTGCGAGCTGCAGCGAAGCAATCTTGGCTTTTAAATGTATCTCAAATTAGCAATGCCATTTTTTCCTACAAATACTTCCTATAAAGTGTGTAAAT
>QFOI01000512.1:2156-4481 GCA_003241175.1 Pseudopedobacter saltans | reverse complement strand
TTGGTTATCCTTCTCCAATAAAAGATACTCTTTATGCCGGTGGAAAAGGAACTATGGGGACAATTCTTCAAGCACAGATCCCAATTGAGTTTGCAGCAGTAAATATTACTCCGCAAAATGCAGATCAATATTTGTATCATATTGTCCAAAATGACCAAACGGAAATCGTCCCTTGGCAAAAGCCAACAAATTTCGTAACAACAAAAAATGGAAAATATCAATATGCTTATTTAGGAAAGTTTGAACCAGGGAAAGAAAAATATTTGAGTGTAGAAGTTTATAACATTAACAACTATAAAGAAAGGAGTGAATGTTCCGTCGATTGGAGAAAAATAAAAAATTTTTCTTTTAAAGATGTGTATGTCCAATACACAATGAAAAAAGATCCCACTATTTACACAACTTATCTAAATTCTTTACTTGCGCATAAATTTCAACCATTTATAGAAACTGTAGATCTCAACGATTATCGTCTAAGAATGGGAGATTCTCTTGTTAGTATGACTCTTTGGAATAATTATGAAGCTCCATATGCCTACAAAGTAGAAGTAAGGAAAGACAACAGAAAAATTTTTATGGATGTCAATAAAGGTGAGATTAAGATACCTTATAATGTTTGGAATACGCCAGGAAAATATACTGTTATAATTGCTCCTCGATTGCCAACGCGTTACTGGGCTGGGCAAAAGCCAAACCAAAATGGAAGAGATGTCGTATTAAATCAATATGCAACTTCATTTTCTTTCACTGTGTTGCCTCCACTTCATCAGAAGTTTTCATTTTCGAGAACTCAACTGATTGCCTTTTTGATTGGATTGAATATTCTCATTTTCCTTATTTGGTGGTATTTTAGACAAAAAGCAAAACTGAAAATCGTCCAAGCTAATTTTCAAAAAGAGAAAAATGTATTGGAACTTTCGTCATTGCGTAATCAACTGAATCCGCATTTTATCTTCAACGCCATCACGAGTATTCAAAATCTAATTCTTAAAAATGACAATACATCTGCCAATACTTATCTGACCAATTTAGGAAAGATTACGCGCAATTTATTGGATAATTCTCATCAAGAGTGGGTCAGTATTGAAAGTGAAATGCAGCTATTGACAGAATATTTGGAAATTGAGCAATTACGCTTTGGATTTCAGTTTGAGGTCAAAAAAGAGGATGATTTGGATAAGGAAATCGAAATTCCAGCTATGCTGTTACAGCCAATGGTGGAAAACGCTGTTAAACATGGCATTAGTTCCAAAAAAGAGTTGGGAAAAGTTGACATCCACTTTAAACGTAACTCAAAGGATATCTGTATTGAAATCATCGATAATGGCGGCAATGTCCAAAATTTTACTAATCCCAATGGTTACGGTATCAACTTGGTCAAAAAGAGAATAGAACTTATCAATCAAGCAAATAAGGAGAAAACAATAGAAATAAGTTTCAAATCTGATAGTTCCAACACAATTGCTTGTATTACATTGCATCAATGGATATAATGTCCTCTCCTAAATCTTCTTCTTGTCCTTCTCCTGTAGGAGAAGGGTTGGAATGAGGTCTCAATCAGAAAATTTCAAAAAAGATGAAAGCTATTATTGTTGACGACGAAAAGGCCAATATCGAAAACTTACAATTTTTGTTACAAGGAAATGCCGAATTAAATGTAATTGCTACTGCAGATACAATTGAATTGGCAAAGGAATACATTATTCAACACGAACCGGATTTGGTCTTTTTGGATATTGTTATGGGTGAATACACTTCTTTTGATTTGCTTCAAAGCTTACCCGAACAAAATTTTGAAATCATATTCGTGACCGCATTTGATCGATTTGGAATCCAAGCCGTGAAGTTTGCCGCGTTGGATTATATCCTAAAACCTATTGACCCAGAAGAATTAGGAAAAGCTATTCTCAAAGCGCAAAAAATCATTAACCAAAAGGGCAAAAACAAAAAACTGGAATTCTTATTGGATATTTTAAACCAAAAAGATCAAAAACCTAATAAAATCGTACTTCCTTTACAAGACGAGATACGATATATTGAGATTGCAGATATTGTTTATTGTGAAGCATCCAATACGTACACTTATTTCTATTTGCAGTCAGGCGAAAAGATTTTGATTTCCAACCCAATAAAAGAGTATGAGTTAATGCTTAGTCCTTATCATTTTATCCGAACGCATCAGTCTTATTTGGTCAATGTGGCGTATGTTAGGAGTTTTGTCAAGGAGGATGGCGGTTACTTGCAACTCAAGGACAAAACAATCATTCCCATTTCTCGAGCGAGACGTGAATACGTAAAAGAGGCGCTGAAATAATTATTTCAACG
>QFOI01000512.1:0-2129 GCA_003241175.1 Pseudopedobacter saltans | reverse complement strand
AGAATTAACCCCACCCTCATTCCCTCCCCTCAAAGGGGAGGGCTAGGGAGAGGTTTATCATTATACTTTCAACAGCCAATTATGTGTATCGGCAACTTTACCCAAACGAATATCGTCCAAAGTTGATTTGATCTTCTTAGCGATTTCAAATTTTTCTACATCAAATTGGATGATGGTATTTTCAGAAAGTTCCAATTTTCCAATAGGAGAGATGACCGCTGCTGTTCCCGTTCCGAAGGCTTCCGTGAGTTTTCCGGCTTTGTAAGCTTCTTCCAATTCGTCAACACTTATTGGACGTTCTTCTACTTTGTAGCCGTTGTCTTTCAATACGGTGATGACACTATTTCTGGTAACGCCATCCAATATAGTTCCGTCCAATTCTGGTGTAACCGCTACATTGTCAATGATAAACATGACATTCATGGCGCCTACTTCTTGAATGTATTTATGTTCGTTTGGTGCAGTCCAAAGAACTTGGTCGTAACCGTCTTGTTCTGCTTTTTGCACTGCTTTAAGGCTCGCCGCGTAGTTGCCTCCGTTTTTGGAATAACCAACACCTCCTTTAGCTGAACGTGTAAAATGGCGTTCAATACGGATCGCTGCAGGTTTGCCAAAATAAGGTCCGGAAGGACTTAGTATGATGATGAATTTGTATTCTTTGGCTGGATGTACACCCAAAAAAGCTTGTGACGCAATCATGAAAGGGCGGATGTACAAGGAATGTTCTGGTGCAGTAGGAATCCATTCGCGTTCTATTTCAATAAGTTTCTGCAATCCGCCAATGAAAATTTCTTCTGGTACTTCAGGCATGCACAATCCTACAGCGGACTTGTTGAAACGTTTCCAGTTCATATCCGGACGGAAAATATAATCGTTGCCGTCTTGGTTGTGGAACGCCTTTATTCCTTCAAAAATCTCCTGCCCATAGTGAAAAACGGTTGCTGCAGGATCCAAAGTAATTGGCCCGTAAGGAAGTATCTGAACTTTTTCCCATTTACCGTTGGCATAATCAGCGACCAACATGTGATCCGTGAAAACTTTTCCGAAAGGAAGGTTTTCAAATGATGTGTTTTTCAGTTTGCTGTTTTCAGTTTTGATAACATCAATTTTATATTCTTCTGCCATAAAACTACATTTGCGGAGGAAAGTCCTCCAAACTTATTATTGGGTTTATTTTAAAAATATCAAAGTGTCTAAAGAAAACCTTCCAGATTTTGTCCTTGCCAGCCTGTACCCCAATAGTCTGGTGATTATTGGTGGTGAAATGCCTAACCTTGCTAAATCGGGAGATAAAGGTAGTGATTTGCCAATACCAAACAAGGAGAATGTGGGTATAGACACTAGCTTTTTGGACAAAAAGTTTTGGTTGGGGGACAATACGCGAAATATTCTACTGCTTGTCAACGATTCCAGTAATGTTTATACAAGCGATATTAATCTAGGATTTTTGGGTAAAATATTGGCAGCCTGTCAGTTTAACCTTTCGGACGTGGCGGTTGTCAATCTTGCCAAAACACCTATAAAAATCGAACAACTACAAGAAAAACTTTCACCTAAATACGTTATTTTCTTCAACTGCAAACAAAGTCAGATAGGACTCAAAGACGACTTAAAACCGTATCAGCCAGACCGCAAAAATGGCTGTACTTATCTGCTCGCTTCTTCCTTGACAAAAATGAATGACGGCAGTGACGAGGCTAAACAAGAAAAACAACGATTCTGGATAAGTTTGAAGCAAGTTTTTGGAATTGTGTAAAAAAGTGCCATTGCAGGTGTTATCACCTGCAATGGCACTTTCTATATTGTTGGTGATAACACCAACAACGGTGAGAATATGGATATGAAGGGGAAATGAGATGATGCTATATTATGGATCTTTTGGCAAGATGCACAAGTAATTTGTCGGCAACAAATAATTATATAACTTCCAAAGCATATTCAATGAGAATAAAAATAAAGATGTGTATTGTGTTTTCAATGATGTTTGTTGCACTCTCTTGTCAGACTTATGATAGTCGAACAGTATTTAAAACCCGTTGTGCATTTAGGATAAATAAAGAAAAAGATGGTTCAAATCTCAACAAAAAGTTGTATATTTAATTGATTACCAGTCTATTAAATAAAATGAA
>QFOI01000511.1 GCA_003241175.1 Pseudopedobacter saltans | reverse complement strand
ATTGACACTTATTTACCATTCTGGTTTTCATCCAATATGGTTAATGCTAATATTGAGTACTGTATTAGGTATAGCCAATGCCTACGATGTACCTACTCGTCAAGCTATGGTTAACAGTATTATTACTAATAACGATGACTTGCCAAGTGCAATTGCCATGAATTCTTCCCTGAATAACATTACCCGGCTTGCAGGACCTGCGTTGGCAGGAATTGTATTGGCAAAGTACGGTGCAACTATTTGCTTTGGTATCAATACTATAAGTTTTCTTGCAGTTATTTTTTGTATCAACAAAATGGTCTTACCCAAATACATTCCAACAAAAAACCGCTCCAATCCATGGACCGACTTTAAAGATGGGATCAACTATACACGAGAAAATACCGAAATAAAAACAACACTATATCTATCCGCCATTATTAGTTTGCTAGTAGCTACTTACAATACATTGCAACCTTATTTTGCAAAAGTGGTTTTCAGCGGAGATGCATCTATTTATGGTTATATCAATGCGGCAACAGGTCTTGGCGCCTTGGCAAGCACCTTGTTCATCGCTTCCCAAAAAAATGGAAGCAAATTAAAATCTATACTATTCAACAATCTGCTCCTTTTAGGAGCGGGATTAATTATTATGTCTTTTACACGACATTTACCATCCTTTTTATTTATGGCTTTTGTTTGCGGTTTTGGCACGATGTCTACAGTTCCAATTTGCAACACAATTATACAGATGACATCTTCTGAGGAGATGAGAGGTCGTGTCGTAGGATTCTTTGCTATGTCGACACTTGGGACACTACCCTTAGGCAGTTTATTTATAGGCTGGCTAGCTAGAAATATCGGCGCACAAAATTGTCAACTCGCTCAAGGAATCGTTTGTATTCTTATTACATTTTCCTTTTACAAATTTCTTCGTCCAAAAAGTAAAATGCTGCAATGATTTTTTTAAATAGTTGAAAATTTTATAAAAGAAAAATTATTGCAACAATTAAATACCTTTAACTTTCAATATAAATTTTCAATCAGAAAGATGTCTTACAATTTCGACGAAATAATAGATAGGAAAAATACCAATTCTCAAAAATGGGATGCTGCCAAAAACGATAAAATCTTGCCAATGTGGGTCGCGGATATGGATTTTAATGCTCCTATACCCGTCATTGAAGCTTTACAAAATGTTGTCACTCATGGCATATTCGGTTATGCAAAAGTTCCAGATAAATATTTTGAATCTATTATTGGTTGGTTCGGTTCGAGATACAATTTTTCAATAGAAAAAGAATGGATTTTACATACAATAGGAGTGATTCCTGCATTATCGGCAATCATCAAAGCATTAACAAATGTTGGGGATAAGGTTCTCATACAAGAACCCGTATATAACGGTTTCGTCTCTCCTATTTCCAATAACAATTGTAGTAAAATATCATCAAACTTAATCTACAAAAACGGAAAATATGAGATGGACTTTGATGACTTAGCATTGAAACTTGGCGACCCTACTGTAAAATTGATGCTTTTGTGCAATCCCCACAATCCAGCAGGCAGAGCTTGGACAAAAAACGAACTAGAAAAATTGGGAAATCTTTGCATTGAAAACAATGTATTGGTTATAGCTGACGAAATACACTGTGATCTTGTATTTAATGACAACAAACATACGCCATTTGCAACTATAAGTGAGGCTTTTTTAAATAATTCAGTTACATGTACTTCACCTAGTAAAACGTTTAACTTAGCGGGATTACAAGTTGCCAATATTTTTGTTTCCAACGAAACTATAAGAAAAAAGATTCATCAAGCACTATTACAAAATGCAGTTCATGATATTAGTCCTTTTGCGATCGAAGCACTTGTTGCAGCCTATAATGATAGTGAAAATTGGTTGAATGCCTTACTGCCCTACCTTTACACTAACTATACCCTATTGAAGCAATTTCTTTCCGAAAATTTTCCTCAACTATATGTTTTACCTTTAGAAGCGACTTATTTAGTTTGGATAGATTGCTCTAAATTGAATGTCAATGTCAGTGAATTCAATAAAAAACTATATAATGAAGGTAACTTATGGATCAATGAGGGCAAGCTGTACGGAGAATCTGGCCTCAATTTTATACGAATAAATATTGCCTGTCCCAAAGCAATTTTAATTGAGGGTCTGAATCGCCTCAAAAAAACGATCAATACTTTACAATAAAAGCAGCCATTGCTGCTTTTATTGTAAATATAACCCGTTGTGCATTTAGGAAAATAATTAGAGAAAATAAGAGATTGCTTCGTCATTCTTCCTCGCAATGACGGACATTTTTGTTGAAATGCGATAGCA
>QFOI01000510.1 GCA_003241175.1 Pseudopedobacter saltans | reverse complement strand
ACTTGTTCTCGTTAGAAATGTTGTTAAAACTAATAGTTCCAGCGGTTACAAAATCATAACCCCAATGGTTTTGGGTTAACCATTTTGTATCCTCTGTTGTATTACCTATCATCAAATGGGTATCAAAATCACCAAATGTTTTATGGAAATTACTCATGACTGTTGTAGTAATGAATGTATAGTCCAACAAATTTTTGCTTAATCTTCCATTTTGGTAAAGAGGTATCACTGCAGAACCTGGTGCAATGTATGTGTAATCATTTGTGGAGTATTGATCGTATCCTAAACGTGCAATGACATCCCACCAACTTGCTATTTTAAAAGTTCCATTAATTCCTCCCGTAATACGTTTAGTTTCGGATGTCAGTTTATCTTTGTTGATAATCCAATAAGGATTATCAATATCATCTTCTAGTGCAGTAGTTCCAGCAAATGGGCGATATTGAGAACCATCAGTGTTTAAATAATGAGTTAAATCAAAAACAACTGGCCAACTATACACAGCTCCCATAGCACCATTACCACCACCTCCATACAAACCAGATGTTGTCAAAGTTCGCTTGTTATTGGCTATTGTATAGGCAACATTAGCACTCAAAGTCAAACGACCATATTTTTGATCACCATTAAAACGAAAAGTGGTTTTGTCGTAATCCGTATTAGGGATAATCCCAGTTTGTTTGAAATTAGAACCTGATAAAAAGAAAGATCCATTCTTGTTACCTCCAGAGACATTTACATTATTATCATAAACCATTGCGGTCTTGAAAAAATTTCCAATATTATCGTAAACTTTTTCATCTGTCTCTATTTTTTTACCCCATGAGTCATACGTAATATCATTAAAAACACCGTTGGTCGCATAGGTACCATTTCCAAATTCTGTTTGAACTTCTGGAAGCTTATTTGCCCATGAAGCACTTACCTTACTAGCAATATTCACGCTAGCAGTTCCCTCAGCTCCTTTTTTAGTGGTAATGATAATCACGCCATCTGCAGCTCTAGAACCGTAAAGAGCCGCAGCAGCTGCACCTTTAAGCACTGACAAACTTTGAATATCCTCCGGATTTATATCCATAACACGATTCGAATAGGTCGTATTACTACGAGTCATACCATCAGTTGCAGAATTGCCAGGTATGTTAGTCGAATTATCATAAATAATTCCATCAATTACAAACAAAGGTTGGTTCTGTCGTCCATCCGAGGTAGAATTTCCCCCACGAATTGTAATAGAGGCTCCAGCACCAGCCGCACCACTGAACTGTGTTACATTCACACCAGGAACTTTACCTACCAAAGAATTGACTACGTTCGTATTTTTGTTTTTCATCAACTCCTTGGCACTTAATTCGGTTACGGAATAACCTAAAGCTTTCCTTTCCTTTTTCATACCCATGGCAGTAACAACCACTTCATTCTCTTTTCCTGCTTCACTATTTCCAACCAACATGACCGTCATGAATTGTGCAGATGCAGGAAGATTTTCACTACGATAGCCAACATAGTTAAAATAGAGAATTGTACCTTCTGGAACATTTACATCGAAACTACCATCTTCTGAAGTCGTCCCGATGATTTTGCCATCCTTGTCTTTAATAGAAACTAAGGACAATACTTGTTGGGAAAGCGAGTCCACCACCTTTCCTTTAATACTTACAGTTTGTGCCTGTACATAAGAAGCAGAAATACTTATCACAAGAACAAGTAGCAACTTTCTCAATAAGGATTTGTACATATTTAAAATTTAAGAATTGAAAAACAAAGTTTTATAAAGCCCACAATTTTCAGAGGAGATAGGTTTGCAAGAAAGACAAGATATTCAGCAAACCCACCCCTATTGCACAATAGCTGCAATTATTATCATAATACATGACAAAACTGCAGCTATTGATTATTTAAAGTAGTTTTTGAAAAAAGTAATCGACTTTTCTTAAGTAAGAAAAAATAGTCAATATTAAAAGCCTCGAAACATCCATTCTTTTTGAATAATCGTTCAAACACTTAACTAGTAAATGAGCTTTACTCAAAATAAATTATTGAATAATCATGTGAATAAACTTTACAATTATACATCAAATCAAAAAACACATAATATGTATTTTAGATCACTAACCAAGGCAAATCTAATTAATTTATTATTAACAATAACGCAAATACAAAAGAAATAATTGAAAAAAAATGCAGAAAGTATTAAAAAACAGCAAAAATAAACACTCAATCCCAAAGTAAAGCGGTATTGGAGATGTCCAATACCGCTTTACTTTGGGATTAATCTTAAAATTGAGTGATCAGAATTGAAACGGATTAAAATAGGTGTTCGCTAGC
>QFOI01000053.1 GCA_003241175.1 Pseudopedobacter saltans | reverse complement strand
GACGACTCCTATTTCTATAAATGGCGGTACATATACTAATATTGGTGATTATCACGGGTTGGCTATAATGCCTTATGTAGATATTGATCCTAATATCATTGACTATACCTTGCCTGTGACTTATTCTAAACCATTGACCGCCTCGTTAAGCAATGGAAAGGTGGATCTTCTTTGGGCTAGTGCAACTGAAGTTTACAATAAAGGATATTCTATTTTAGCTGGAACCAAGACTAACAATCTTACAAAAATTGGCTTTGTCTCCTCTAAAGCTCCAAATGGCAATACCGGTAGTGGTTATACCTATTCATATGAGGATACAAAACCGAATGCCAATACATATAACTATTATCAGTTAAGACAAGAAGATCTTGATGGAAAAGAAGCTTTAAGTAATGTTGCCAGTGTTTACGTAGGTAACGTTACTGGTAGTGTTAGTCTGTTTCCTAATCCTGCTACAACGACTATTTATCTTAAAAATGTAAAACTCGGAACTACAGTAAAAATTATTGGAATCTCTGGACAAATAGTCAAGACGCAAATTGCTAGTTCTGATAAGGTTACAATCAATATAGAGGCACTTCCTTCGTCCGTTTATGTTGCTCAGGCAATCAATAGTAACGGGAAGGCTGAAAATGTAAAGTTTATTAAAAAGTAAGGTCTGACTTGTTAAGATAAATATTTGCAAAACTATTATCTATTATTACAGGCTGATATATAGATAACACCGCCGGGAATTTTTATTCCCGGTTATTTTACCTCTTATGGTATCCCGGTTTGAAAATATCTTTCTATTACACTATAACCATATTCAGCACAACAATGGAATCTAATACCTCAAAAAATAATAAAAAAGGGAAAGTTGAAGATGCGGATGCTTTCAATGAATCTAAGCTAAAGCCGATACCAACATTTTCTTCTAAGCCGAATGTTTTTTCAAGAATGGCATCTGGTGCTTTACAGGACGGTGTTCTGAATATTAGAAAAAGGCCTAATAGCTATGATAGGAAACTCATAACCGAATTGAAAGTTATTGTAGCTCAATATACGGAATATCCTGAACTATTGGAAGATATCGATTCAGGCACTGATAATTCGTTTATTGAAAAGTTAAATATTGATTCTGTTGATTTTGTAGAGATCATCGTTGATGTAGAAGAGAAATACAATATTAAGATTGAGGATGATGAAATTAAACTTCTAAAGACATTTGACGATTTGTATTCCACTATTGAAAGTAAAATTTCTAGTGCCAGTTGAACATATGTGCTAGCAAAAAGAAAGTGTTTTTTTGTGATATTTTTCGTACGTGGAACACTGTCCTGTAGGGAACCTGTCTCCGTTATAAGATACTTTTTTTGCTAAAATAACATTTAAGATAACTATATTTTCAATGAAAATGGATCAAAAAAAAATACGATTGAACATATTGGCTGGTTTAAGTTCGATTCCCTTGTCTTTGGCGATTCAGATGGTTGATACCCCACTTAACTGGTTAATGTTTTTTCTTTGTTTCTACTGTGAAATAGGTGCTGGTTTACGGCAAGCCATTCAACGTGGCGCAATTGTTGGATTCTGTACGGCCATCATTAATTTTATTTGGATTATTAATGGTACTGCTGCCTTCACTGGCAATGGTCTTTTGTTGGGACTTGGTATAATGTTGGTGTTTTGTATTTTGTTTTCTTTGTATTCCGTTATAGTGGCTGCTTCCTACGTTTTATTAAGGGGTAGTTTGACCAATAAGCTTTCTTGGCTGTACATATCTGTCGGCGGAGGTTGCCTTTTCGTTATCATCGACTTTGTAATGCTTTCATTGGGTAAGGGCTTTTCTACTTGTATGTATGTTAATTATATTCCTTTTGCCATGAATATATATGCCATACAGCCCACTGTACTTCTAGGACCACTAATCGTAACATTTGTTGTTGTGATGGTAAATTACCAAGTTGCGTACTTCTGTTATTTTAAACAATGGCGCAAGTTGTTTATTCCATTTACGATTATTGTAGCTTATTTGTTTTGTGGATGGATAATTCTTGTTAGTTACCAAGGACAATCTAACACCATTGAAGCTCAAAAAAATAATGTGGCCATTCTTCAGCCAAATATTTCGCCACAGATTAGCTGGGATGATAATTCAGGTGATTTTCTCGTTCAAAGATATTTTGATATGAACCGGAAAGCCATGAATACTAATGCGTCCTTGTATGTTTGGCCGGAAACTGCCATACCATGGAATTTTTCCAAAAATGATGCATTTCTAAAACAGATAGATGTCATTACTTCACCAAAAGGTGTTGTACACTTATTAGGTATGAACACGGATTTTAAAAATAGATTGTATTACAATTCAGTTTATAGTATTGCTCCGGGTGGTAAAATTTTAGGCCGTTACGATAAACGATCTGCATTAAGTCTTGTGGAGAAACCCTTTTTGGGTGTTTTCCTTCCATTCTTTACACACAACGGCTTTCAAATTAAAGAGAATCCGAGCAACGAACCAATACAGACTTCTTTTGGAAAGGCAGGAATTCTTCTTTGTAATGAGTCTTCCATTCCGTCTTTGGCTTTTAAGACGGTTGATCGCGGTGCGAATTTTTTAGTTAATCCTGGAAATGATGGATGGTTTGCAAATACATATATTCCGAAGCAACATTTTTACCATTCCAGGCTAAGGGCAGTTGAGAACAGAAAAGATATAGTTGTCAATAACAATAACGGTTACTCAGGACTAATCATGTCTGATGGTAATGTTTCCGTCATGGCAAAAGGAGAGGACGCAAATGTTCTCTTAGGCGTATTGCAACCAAATAGCTTAAAAACCAAAGCAGAGTTTGGATCTAAAATATTCTTGTTTATGTGTGTTGTTCTATTACCATTGTGTGTGTTTTTTAATAGAAAATAGTTATACACGTCCTTTTAAATATTTGCGAACAATATGAACAAGCGAGTAGTTGTTACAGGTATAGGTGTTGTGGCCCCTAATGGAGTAGGAATTGATAAGTTTAATGATTCTTTGTTTAATGGCTCATTTGGTATGCGTGTGCATGATCATTTAAAGGATCTTAATATTAAATGTTTCATTGCAGGTATTCCATCTGTTGATGCGGATATTGTTGAAGAATTTTGTAAGAGGCATAGAATTGTAAAGTTAAAGAGTAGCGGTATTTTGTATGGTTGCATGGCTGGTATTGAAGCTTGGATAGATGCTGGATTAAAAATAGAAGAACGAAATTCCTCACATGCCTTGTGGGATTCTGGTTGTGTGTTTGGTTCTAGTTGTGTAGGGATTGACGCATTTGACTTTAACTATAAACAAGCAAAAGTAAAGAACGTAAAAAAAATAGGAGGAAGGATCGCACAGCAAGCGATGAATAGTGGTGTGAGTGCTTACTTAGGTGGTATCCTGGGATTAGGTAACCAGGTTACCACCAATGCTTCCGAAACAAATACTGGCTTGGAATCCATTATCAATGGTTACTATAGAATTAAATGGGGATTGGCTGAAAAAATGTTGGTGGGTAGTACGGAGGGAAGTAGTCCATATTTATACGGAGCTTACGAAACTATAAGAACTGAAGAGGGTGTGAGTGTAACCTACAATCCGGTATACAATGATGCCTTCAAATTTTCGTTGGAGGATGAACTGAAATTACATAAAGATTCATTAGGCGGGATTATGCCTGGTTCAGGAAGCGGTGCAATGGTTATCGAAAGTTTACAGTCGGCTCAAAGTCGGAGTGCCAAAATTTATGCTGAAATCGTAGGGACTCATATCAATTCGGGAGGACAAACAAACGGTGGTGGTCTGATTTCGACAAATCAAGATATGTTGAATTCCTGTATTACATCGTCTTTGTCTGATGCAAATGTTCAATTTCAAGATCTGGATATTTTAGTTGGTCAGTTCCAATCTAACTATTGTGATTTGGTGGAAAAAGACTTATTGGAAGTACTGTTGTCGCCTCTAGACTCCATACCAAACATTGTGGCATTAAAGCCATTGATATCTCATTGTTTGGGTGGTTCAGGTTCTATTGAGGCGGTGGCTACAATACTGATGTTAAGCAATCAGTACCTGGTTCCTTCATTTATAGGACAGAATAGTTTGCCTTCTTTTTTTTCGAGTCATTATCATTCTACCGCAGATAAAATCGTAAATAATAATTTTAAGGTTGCCCTTAAGTATTCTTATGGTGTGGGGGACGTAAATTCATCCATAGTGATAAAAAAATGGGAAGAATAATGGACGATAAAAGGATTGTTATCACCGGGATGGGAGTTGTAAGCCCGAACGGGATTGGTACTATTGCATTTGACAAAGCATTGCGCACAGGTAAATCCGGAATCCGGAAGCTTAAATGCCTAGAAGAATTGGGTTTTAGATGCCAAGTTGCAGGAGTTCCACCGATGTCCATGAGGAGTAAAAAAGTAAAAAGGTTCTTGGATGAGCATCAAATTCCGGAGATTAAAAGTTCGGGTATTCTTTACGGGTTAATTGCCTTAATAGAAGCTTGGAAAAATGCTAGGTTGGATATTCTGAATCGATTTGATTCCAAATTAAGAATTGGATGTTTTTTTGGTACAGGTAGTAACGGTGCTGAAACAACTGAAAGAATTATTGACGTAATAGACGGTGATTTTTTAAGATCGAATGAATCACAAGAGTTTATTCAATGCATGGCAAGTGCTGTCAGCGTTTATGCAAATCGGCTATTGAATCTCAACGGTCCGGTAACTACGTTTTCATCTGCTTGTATAACTGGTACGGAGTCTCTAATCCAAGCCTATAATTACATTAAAAACGGCATTGCAGATATTATTGTTGTTGGCTCTTCCGAAAGTGCTGATCCATATGTTTGGTCCCCTTTTGATGCCATGTTTGCAACTGCCCAAAACAAATATGACAATCCGTCAAAAACATCATGTCCCCTTAGCCAAAATACTTCTGGATTTGTTCCGAGTGCTGGTGCTGGTGTATTGGTCGTTGAAAGTTTAGAGAGTGCCTTAAAGAGAAACGCTAGGATTTATGCGGAACTCTTAGGTGGACATGTCAATTCAGGAGGCCAAAGAGATGGTGGTTCTATGACCATTGGCAATTTGGAAGGCATGCAAAGATGTATAGTAAACACCTTAAAGGAAACTAGTTTGTTTTCTCGGGATATTGATTTAATTTCAGGACACCTAACGTCTACAATTGGAGATGTGTACGAAATTAAAAGCTGGGTAAATGCATTGGGACTTGAAAAGGATCTATTCCCATATATAAACTCGACCAAATCTTTAATCGGGCATAGCCTTAGTGCTTCTGGAACAATTGAGTCCATCGCATCGATACTGCAATTGGAGGGAAATTATATTCATCCGAGCATTAATGCTTTTCCTCTAAACGAAGAAATATCTTCATTAATAAGCCTCTCTAAAATACCTTATGAAAAATCCATAGCCTATAACCTTAAGACAATTTTAAAAATAAGTTTTGGGTTCGGCGATATTAATGCTTGCATTGCTTTAAGAAAATACAATATTGACTGAATTAAAGGAACTTTAAGTGGTTTTCTTTTTCCATTAAAAAAAGCAAGTGAATTCTTTTCTCCTGGTATTAATACAAAAGAATTAAATACAAATAAATATCAATATTAGCAATACAACTAACAGTATTGAAACATTTATAACATTATTCAGTCTTATGTTGTTTCTTTCACATTTTGTATAGTTTACAAAATATTTTGCAGATTTAAAGAATGTCAGAGATTGTACCAATTCTATAAAATTGAAATATCCATTAATTCGTATAAATAAGATAGACTTTATAATGCACAAGAAAAGCAATGTTATGACTGAAATTGTTATTGTAGACATAGATTATAGTTTCATTCTAAGGTTGTTTCGTTTGCAAGGTTGTGTAATTGTTTGAATATCTAGAAAGTTTTGTCAAAAAGATTGACTATTGTCATCGTAAATCTTTTTTTCGAATGGTAATGACTTTTTTTATAATAACTAGGATAGAGACCGACGTTATCGATTGGGTTATAATTTAAATTATTTTGTATAGTTTTTTGTGTTTTAGACCTATGTCAATCTATGATTTAATTTGGATCAATATTTTGCAACTATAATTAGCTTGTTATATATATATTATTAATATTTGTTATTATCTTCAAATAGAAATACAATTATACAATGCTACAAATAATCACCGATTCTTGCTTTAAAGTATAAAGATATTCTAATCTTAAACTATGATTTTTGTGGTGTCATAGTGTTTTTTTGTTACGATATTCACTAAGTAAAATTTCTTCAAAAGGATGCTAAATTATTTGTCTATACTTCGAGAAAGTCAGATGTTCTCTGATATTGCCAATGAAGACCTAAAGATATTTTTAAACAATGCAGCAATTTTGGAAGTCAAAAAAAAAACTATACTATATCTAGAGGGTAGTACAGATGACAATGTCTACCTCATTATAAAAGGCTCCGTGCGTGGATATTCAACATTGAAAGGCAAGCAATTGGTTGAGATATTCTTAACTGAAGGTCAAGTTTTTGCAAATTTTAATACTTTGTTCTTAGGTATTCCTAGTAAGAATACAATTGAAAGTATGACCTCTTGCGTATTGTTAACATTTTCCAAGGTTTTTTTATTCAATAAATTGCAGACATCTCCTCAAATGCATTTTAATTTTTATAAGATTCTTACCCAATATATAAACGTGTACAATGATAGGTTAAAATTGATTTTGTTGTATCCACTCGCTATACAGAGCTATATCAAGTTTATTGAGGTTTTTAAAGATTACTATGAGGAATTTCCTAGTAAAGATATTGCGTCCTATCTAGGAATTACTCCCGAAGCTTTGGCTAGAGTCAAGAAAAGTCTTAAGTTGTCCGGATCTCCTATCTGTGAGATGGGAGATGCCGATTTCTCTTCTTAAAAGTTTTACTATGGGAGGTAGATATTATCCGGATAAATGTATAAAAAGTAAACATCCACTTCTGGCATATAGAAGTGGATGTTTTTGTTGATTAAGATACTCTGATTTTATTTATTAGTGTGTTTCTATAGTCCAGTCTCCTGACCAATATCCAATAGGTAATGAGGCTGTAGCTTGTGCATAGCCATAATTGTTTTGATTGTTTACAATCTTATTGGTGTACCTGTTTTGCAATCTGGTGTATGAACCATTTGCTACAAGAGAATAGTCGCAGCTCCATTGGTCGCTACCAATAAGAAAATTGTATTCTTCATAAGCCAAATTATTTTGCTCTTCCATATATTGACCTGTCTTTTTATTTTTAAATCTAGTATAACCATTGTGTAGTTCTTCATACCATTGTGCAGACGTGGAATCTGGACTGATCTGTGTGCACTCGACCTTGCCGATATTGTTTTGGAGATTCAAGTATTCACCTGTATTTCTATTTTTTATAGTATAATATGTTGAAGTGGTGCCATTCGTAGTCCAAATAGCTCCTATGTTTGGTGTTTGACCGACAATATTGTTATTTGCAAAATCGTAGACTGCACTATTCCCCGTTACATTGTAACCTGTATTGATGCAAGGAGAACTAGATTGTAAGGCAAAATTTGTTATGGCTTTAGAAAAGTCGATTGTATTAGTAGAGGTACTTATGATATTAGTCCCAAAAGAGCTTCCTATGGCCGCTTCTCCTTTGAAAAGTGGATCAGAAGTAATTACATTTGTTTGTGTTGTAAAGTAATTACTAGCCGATGTAAATTTATTAGAGGGGAAATAGCAATTATTTTTAAACTGACTGTTTTGGTTCAATGCAGATTCACTGAAAGCGGATATAGTACCACCATCTACATAGAAAATATTGTTATACATGTTTAAAGCCCACCCAGATCCTGAGCCACCATAAGTGCCGATAACTCTTGTTGTAATCCCTTGTCCTGTGTAAAATACATTGTTATAAATAGAAACGCCGCTGTTGTTTCCTGTCGGGGAGAATGCGAGTAGACGAGAAGTAGTCCCTGTGCTCCATCCGTCATTTACACTTATGTTAAAACGTACTATAACGTTTTGTACGGATGGCATAAACATGATAAATCCATGGGAATTATTGTGTGAATAGTTATACTGGAAAATATCACCATTGGAAGTGCCTTCGTCATCGTCGTCATCAAATGCAAGCCCATCTTGGCTTCCGTTTTTTTGGTCACTTACCTCATTGTACTGTACAACAGAATTTTTACTTCCCGTTAACCATATACATGCTCCATTTCCACAGGAAGTTCCTATGACACGATTATGATCAATTAGTCCATTTGTTATGGAGCCGATCACAATACCATTACCCCATACTCCTCTTAATAAATTGTTTTTAAATGTTATGTTAGAGGACTGGTAACTGGAAGATGAGGGGTTGATAAAATGTAGGTTAACGTTTGAATGAATTCCAGCCAAACAACTGTCTACGGTACATCCATCGACTACGACATTGTTATATGCCCCTTCAAAACCAATTCCTAATATAGCTTGCGTGTATAGTTGTCCGTTGATACTAGTACTTTTTACCGAACAATTTGAAATGGATATATTGCTTTGCACGGTGCTGTTTGTGTTTTTAAAATAAATACCGGCAATGGATGCCTGAGTTGTATTATTTTGCGTCAAGGTATTCAATACTGTTGCATTATTAGCATTAATGGATAGGTTGTTTATTTGCCAGTATGATTGATTTCCCATCATAACAACACCGTACACTCCGCCACTGGAATTGGGATATCTGGTCAAGCTAAAGACTGGATTGGCTCCGCTACCGTATTTGTCTATAACGATGGGATTTGTTGCGGAACCCGAACCTTTAGGTCGTAAAAGGGTAGTATCGTTGTCACTACTCCATGTATCACCTGCTTTGAACAAAATGGCATCCCCTGGAAGGTATGTCATACTAGACACTTTTTTAAATGTCTTCCATGGAGAACTGGTTGAGAGTCCATCATTGGTGTCATTTCCCGTGGAGGATGATACATAAAATGTCCTGATGGCAACTGTTGTTTGATTAACTACTGATAACTCTTTCCTCGGCATAGCTTCTTTTTGAAAATTTTTGCTACAGGAGGTAAACATCAAACCAAACAGTGCATAAATGCACAAATTAGAGAAATTGTTCTTTTTCATACTTATGGCTTTTGTCATTAAAAAATCAATGATTCTTTTGGTGTTGTTTATAAGCATTTTGAGTCCATTGTTTTTCAAAACTAAAATAGTCAACATCTTGCGTGCTTTTTCCCCGAAGACACTCCAAACAATTATCTACAAACATTTTCCATCGGGCATGGTAAAATGATTTCATCATACCGCTCCATTCTTTGTTGGCATAATCGTGAAGATCCGTTTCTGGGTTGGATGTTGGTCCCCAGATAGAAATTTGCATCTTGGCGTTGTTATATACAAAATTGGTAATGTCATTGTCTTTTTCACTCAAAGATGTTGCCTCGTCAAGCCACTTATTCAATCTAAAATATTTGGAATTAGACAATACTGAATCTTGTACTAAGATTGCATTCAAAAATTGACTAGAGGAGATTTTGAATCTTTCTAGACTATATTGGTTGTAGGCATCAAGCATGTTTTTATACAAAATCTCACCTTTATTCGAGTTTACCTGCCTTATGAAATCGATTTTGTCGGTTTTATACGTTTCTGTTTCAGGGACAACTTTTTCAGCATCTAAAAAGAGTTTTACACCCTGTGCAAATAATGCGGAATCATAGTTGCGTTTTCTAGTTCCCCAAGTTGAGGCACTTCCCGCTTCCAAAGAGGGTCTTGCACAGTATATCGACTCAGGAGGTCCTTGTTGTAGTTCACTAAAACTTTTGTAAACAGTTTCTAAAAAAATAGACCAGGCTTTTAGTAGGTTTTCGTTGTCAGACCCATATCTCGCTTTTACAAATGCAGGAATCCATTCTTTAGCATCCACTTTTTTCTCTTGCCAGTTTAAATCCAATACGAATTCGTAGACCACAGGGTTGTTGTTGATTCCTTCTGGCATGATACCAATACCTTGCATATCATTTGCAAATTCACTGTTTCTCGCCCGATAGACTTCATCTGCAAACCTTTGTAGCTTCCCGTACAGCCCTTGTTTCTCGCCAAAATTGGTAACCGTACACCAGACAAAGGGTGTATGATTGTATCCTTTTCTTTTGTACCAATCATTTGTGTTTTCTCCAAATAATTCTTGGATCAACACATGAGATTTATCCAATTTATCTAATAGTTTATCTGTCGGATTTCCTTGCCATCCCTGCAAAACCCAAGTACTATTTGGAATGTTATTCTGCATAGATTCCTGGATGCGCTGAGCACAGGCAATGACATCAATACCTTTTGTGATACCACCTTCATGGAAAGGCTCACCTCCGAAATAATGAATATTGTCTCCGTATAGTTCTTTGACACTATTATAGTAGACCGTTGCTATTTCAGAAAAATGTACATCTGTTGGTAATAGGATCTCAGGTCTTTTAAAACCACCTGCCCAAGTTCCTTGATCTACAATATTCCAATCCTTATGCTTTGTCCTCAAGTCATCTGGAACCATACCGTAAAAGCCTTGAAAAATGGGTTCAATACCAAGTTGTTCCATCCGTTTCAATATCTGCTTTTCCAACAAGTATTGATTGTCTATATATTTGTTAGTTACAGCACCGCCCCAACCACTGAGATTTCCCATTAGCCACCATGCAGTAAAACCTGGACCAGGTACAAACTGAGCTATTTCTTTGTCTGAATAACCATATTTGCGTAAAACTTTTTGCCATATTTTTTCATCGCCGATGGGTGCAAGCATCAGATTAACTCCGTTGAGTGCCATATAGTCTAGCTCGTGTTGCCATTGTTCCCAATTATAAAACGCCATCGAATAACTAATCGTACAATAGTTCAGTGCATAACGCGTCTCAAAATTTGAAACAATAGTTTCCTTTTTAGAAATTGTGGGTAAACTTTGAATGGCAGAAAGATTGTCACCCAAATGCGACAAACTTCTATGACAATACATTTTCAAATAGTAGCCTAAAGCTTTGGTTGCGGCCGAGGTAGAAGATGCTCCAATTTTTATTTTATTTTTTTGAGATTCTACTGTAAAAACGTCTTTTCCGTTTTTTGTTTTTTCGATTTTAGAAAATAGAATTTTTTCATTTAGCCAAGGGACACGACGATTAATTAAATCTTGAGCCGCTTTGAAATCTTGAGCATTTAATCTGCTAGATAAAAATATTAAGATGGCGAGCGATATTTTTTTCATAAAAAAGGAATAAGACGGAAATAAATTATTTTGTGGTATTGATAATTTTTACAAAAGCTGGTGCTGACATCCACATTTGTTGCCAATCTTTTCTTCCCAAATAATCGGCGGCTAGATTTCCCAGTAAGATATCCAGATCTCCATCTCCATCTAAGTCGTTAACATCCATGCATACCCATCTCCCCAAAGGCAAGGACTTTATGATAGATGGACGATATTCTAGTTTTCCTTTTCCTTCGAAATAGGTAAAAGATTCTTCTGGATGATTAACGTAATCTGCGAAATAAGCAATAGATGCAATGTCCAATATACCATCTTTGTTGAAATCCTTTACGACTGCCTTATAGCATCCGTCAAGATGAATAAACTTTGCTAGTTTATAGTTATAGTTTCCTTCGTTCAGATAGATATAAATACCGTGGTAAGGTTTTAATATAGAGGAATAATCATTGTTGTCGCCACATGTGTAGACTATATCTTTTTTGCCATCACCATTCATATCTACCAGCTCAAAATAAGTGGAGCCATAAACGGAAGGGAACTGCAAAATGGTTTTCTCTTCGAAACGACCATTACCTTTATTGACAAATAAAGAAATACCTTCTCTCGCTTGTCCAAACAAAGTCCATATATCCATCAATCCATCACCATTCTCCTCTTCCACATATGACCTCAACGCGCCTGGTGTATATCTTAAAATATTCTTAGTATATTGGCCGTTACCCATGTTTTTGTACCAAGAATAAGTCCCTTTTAAAAAACCAAACTCATCGACTAGAATATCTCTTTTGCCATCATTATCCAAATCCACAATATGACTGTCAACTGCACGATTAAGACTATCCAAAATCTTTATTGGCTTTGATTTCGGATTGCGGTCCAACAACATCACATTCCCAGAAACACTATTTGGTTCAGGTTTGAATGCTCCAATATTCGTTATTTGATAATCATTTTGCCCAATACTACAAGCGGTTACCATGTTTTCTACCGATATTGATCGTTGCTTTTGCATCTGTAGATTGTATACCTCCAATGATCTTGTAGTGGCGCTGCCAATACATATTGATTTTCCTATACTGTCGTAAGCGATAGCCGTTGTAAAGGGAAGCCCTTCCGTTTGCGGTGAGAATACTTTGAAAGTGGTAGTAGTATCAAAAGATTTGTGTTTTTCGACCATAAAACTATCCGGAGCATTTTCAAGTAAGTATTTAGCGATTTTTTGAAAATCACTAGGCGAAATAAATACCCTCGACGGCAAAGTAGCAGTATCTTCATATTTCTGAGCACCAGTCAATTCAACCACACTGTCCCCCGAATATTTTAAGCCCATAAAATTAGACATCACAGGTAGTACTTTTTCCCAACTTGCTTTTGTTAACAAAGAAGGCGTTGGTGCTAAATGACAGGCACCACAATAGGTTTTAGTCAATATTTCTCCTGATTCTTTGTTAGAATTTTGTTTGCAACTGATGATAATTACTATCAGGACGAACAACGAGTATAGAAAATAGACTTTCTTCATATTTACAAAACGCAATTTTTGGGAAAAACTTTTGGCAAAAAAATTAAGTTGATTGCCAAAAGCTTTTCTAACTAAAACTATTAAAATCTTAATACCCAGGATTTTGTTTAACAACGCCATTTGTTTCTGTAATAACCTTTTGTGGTAAAGGATACAAGGTATCATTTGCTGTTGCAAAAGCCGAACCTTGACTAGCCGCATAACTAACAAATGTGCCCCATCTTATCATATCTTCTCTTCGCTGTCCTTCACACCATAATTCAAATAAGCGTTCATCCATGATTTTGGATTTAAAACTTGTGTAATCCAATGTTCCCGCCGCATATGTTACAACGCCAGCTCGTGTCCTGATATCATTAAGCAAACTATAGGCTTCGGCAGTTGGTCCATGGTTAACCTCATTGAGTGCTTCCGCCAATAAAAGT
>QFOI01000509.1 GCA_003241175.1 Pseudopedobacter saltans | reverse complement strand
CCAACAAGGTCGCCTTGGCTACATTTGCGAAAGCTTTTATATTTATGTTTGTATTGGAACGATTTGTGTAACGTTTTTCCGCAATATAAATCATTGGTTTCTGCGTCCAATTAGCTTTGTAGAAAAAGAAGGCGTCTTTTTTCGTTTTCCGGTCATAAGTAACCAAACCTTTATCGTTAATAGCGTTGTGGTCACCTTCTGTTCTGATGGCAGAACCAAAATCGGCAAAATCCCAAATATATTTTCCCCAGATAAACGGTCTTTCTTTGAACTGTTTCCAATGTGCTTCATGGAATGCCGTTTGCCATTCTTCAGGATGAAATTTACCGGAAGGGTCTGGTGCCGTAAGTCCATTATCGTGGTCTTTAATTGAAGCTCCTGCTCCATATTCACTTACAGCTATAGGCTTTGTGGGAAATGCTTTATGTGTTTTGTCAGCCCATATTCCGATATCGTCAAATTTTCCTCCATACCATCCATAATACTTATTCCAAGCTATAACATCGCTAACCTGATTAAAATGATCATTATCCAAAAAAGTAGCGCATGTTGTTAGTCGGTTTGGGTCCAGTTCTTTTACCAAACTTTCGAGTTCTGAAAGAAAAGGGAGCGGATCGTCATAATCCAATTTAAGCTCGTTGAAAAGTCCCCAGAAAAAAATGGATGGATGGTTATAGTTTTGATAGATCATTTCTTTCATGATTTGTTTCGCATGATCTTCCAAGGATTTGCTTTTGATATATCCAGTGCCTGTATAGCCTCCAGGCCCAACCAATGGGATTTCAGACCACAATACAATCCCCGTGCTGTCTGCATAATCATAAATGTATTGAGAATGAGGATAATGTGTTAATCTCAAAGTGGTAGCACCTATTTCGGTAATAAGATTCATGTCTTGCTTAAGGTCTTGGATTGACATCGCCGAACCTTTACCAGCCAAATCTTCGTGGAAACCAAATCCATACAAGTCATAATATGACCTGTTTAAAATTACACCGCTATCGGCTTGAACATGGTAGGATCTAAATCCTGTTTTAGTAGTGACTTCGTCAATAATATTCTGATCCTTCAGAAGTTGAGTTGAGACGGTGTACAAGTATGGATTTTTTTTGCCATCCCATTTTACAGGTTTGTTGATAGACAAGTTTTGAAGAACAACAGAGTCTTTTTCCAAAAGAGAATGATCATCGCTTGTTATTTTTCTTCCATTTGCGTCGTATATGGTTGTTCTTATCTTATTAGCATTTTTATTTTGCAAGGATAAGATCGTTTTTACGCTAATGTCTCCATTATCTTTTTTGTTTAAAGTGGGGGTAATAAAGGTTCCAGAAGAACCGAAATAAAGTGGAGAAATACAGTCTTTATCCGTTGTCATTAAATGTATGGGGCGATGGATACCACCATAAACATTAAAATCACCAGTCAATGGCAGTATTTCTAATGATTCAGCATTAGAAACCCAAATCGTCAATTTATTTTTACTGTTGAACTTGACAAAAGGTGTAATCTCAAAACAAAAGCGCGTATATCCACCTTTGTGCTCTCCTACAAAATGCTGATTAATTAAAATTTTTGCAAAAGAATTGACCCCATCAAAGATCAAGAATAGTCTTTTGGTCGTGTCTAAACCATTAATGTCAATATTTCTCTCATAAATGGCTGCGTCACGAGTGTAATGCATTTTTCCCTCTAGTGTTTCTTGGGCGTTCCAAGTGTGGGGTACTGTAACTGTTTCTTTGGGGGCATTTTTTCTTACGTCAAATGCAAAATGAAAAGACCAACCGGTATCTAAAACTAAAAATTGTCTATTGTTTTGCGCAAAATTTAGATTGGGCAAAAGAAATGCAATAATCAAAATCAAGATTGTTTTGGTCAGTGTATTGAACATAAAATAGGTTTGTTGTATATGGTTTTATATACACATTATGGCAATTATATTGGGCGTAAAGATAGTTTTGAAGATTAATATTAACAAACGATCTAAAATAATAAATCCAAACTGAGAGGTTTGGATTTATTATTTGTTACAAATGATCAAATTCACTCAACGATTTTCTCGCCCAATCCGGAATTTCGATCGTCGATCTAGTCTTCATATCAAACATTATCTGAGCTGTTGTTCCAGTCGCGTGAACGATGGTTTCGCCTTTCTTTTCGGAGGTAATTACGTATTCCAATACAAAACTTTTTGTGCCAATTTTGGAAGTACGCATCCAAACTTTTGGATTGCTATCCAATAACCGCAACTCCTTTTTATAGTCTACATTTACATTTCCGATGAGGAACATATCTTTTTCCCAATTCCAATCTGGACAAGCCGTTACCATAAAATAACCACGTGCCACTTCAAAATAAGTTACGTAA
>QFOI01000508.1 GCA_003241175.1 Pseudopedobacter saltans | reverse complement strand
ATATGCTTCTATTTCTGTTTTTCTAAAATCCAGCAACTCTTCACTAAGGGTTATCATCCTATCCGTATTTCGTTGCATCGTGAACAAGTATTTCTGGATATTGGGTAATTCATCTACCTGTTTAAGTATTTTCTCTAGAGGCGCTTTTATCAAAGTAAGGGGCGTCCTAATTTCATGGGCAATACTAGTCAGGAAACTAAGCTTGTTATGATAAGATTCTTTTTCCCTTTCGAAATTTTCATGCTCTGCTATTCTTCGAATCCTTTCCAGTTTAACGGTTCTGTAAGAACGGATAATGAAAAATATCAATGTCAACATTAAAAGAACATAAATAGTATAAGCGAAATTACTTTGCCAAAATGGGGGGAAAACCTTGACGTTGAGATGCGAAACGTTTCCAATCCATTTTCCATTTTCACTGGCGACTTCCACTTCAAATTCGTAGGTACCTTTTGGTAGTGAAGTAAAAAAGGCTTTAGGTAGAGACGTATATATCCATTTGTCGTTAAGTCCTTTCATCCGATAACGATAATGCATCATTTCAGGTGAAACAAAGCTGAGTGCGGCAAATTCGATACTGAAAGTAGACTCTTCACTGTTTAACTTAACATTGGGGTCAAATGGGAACGCTTTTTGGCTAGGAGACAATTGTATTTTGGTTCTTCCCGTTGTTATTCCCGAAATATAGATTGGGGGTACAAAATTGTCGTTTTGTACTTCCTTGGGATTAAAACTAACCATACCTTTTACAGAACCAAAATACATAGTGCCGTTATTGCCTTTATACCCGGAATTATAATTGAATTGGTTACTTAGTAAGCCATTGGAAGTCGTATATATCCCCAATATTTTTTTTTCTTTTGGGTTAAAGTGCACAAGGCCTCCAGATGTTGTAATCCATAGGTTCTGCAGATCGTCCTCTAATATTTTGTATATAGTAGCGCCAGGAAAATCCTCATTGATCGAATAGCTTTCCAAAGAGTTGTTGGAGTTTTGCTTAATCAAACCACAGCCTTCAGTTCCGATCCAAACGGATCTATCCTTACTTTGAAATACGGTTGTAATCCATTGTGTGCCTGGGTTCTTTAGAGACGACAAGTTTTTGCTTAACGAAAAAATTGTTTTATTCTTGGGGTTATATGTAAACAGTCCATTACCCATAGTTCCTATCCAAATCTTTCCATTCACATCTTCCGTTAAAGTATGGATAAAACTATTTTGCAATAATGGACATATACTAGTAAATTCTCCAGTTTCCAATGAAAAATTATACAACCCTGATCTAGTCCCCACATATATTGTTGAGTCTTTTGATTGAAATAAAGTAACTATAAATTGACTTCTAAGCTTGTTTTTCGAGCCTGAATTAGGAAAATGCTTTTCAATCACTCCGGATGGAATATCCATAATATCAAGACCGTGCTCAAATGTTCCTATAAGCAGTTTTTTACCAATGGCAAGTAGTCCATGTATGTTTGGATAAGAAACGGCATACTCCTTTATCGAGGAAGAAAATGTTGTTATACTATTGTTTTTAAGTTCCAATTTGTTTAGTCCGGCGTCTTCCGTCCCTATCCATATGTTGCCAAATTTGTCTGGGCATATTTCTCTTACTACATTTCCCGAAATTCTGTTCTTGGATGAACTCTGCGGAAAATATTTTGTAAATAAAGAGTATTTGGGATTGAAATAGTTTATGCCTCCAGAATAAGTACCAGCCCATATGCCGCCTTCTTTATCTAGGCAAAGCGTATATACGGCATTGTCGCTAAGAGAGTAACCATTCCCTTTTTCGTTGCTTACTTTGGTATTGGTTCCATTTGCATTGTCGTGTACAAAGATTCCCGATTCCGTTGCGATCCATATCTTACCATTTGACACTTGGAGAAAATCCCTAGCATAGATTCCCTTTGTATTTTTTTCATCAATTATTACATCTTCATACGATTTTTTAATACAATCGAAACTTTTGATTCCGTAGTTTGCCAATCCTACCATGATTTTGTTGTTAGTGGTCGGATATAGTCTCTCAATCCATTTAGGTGCAGACTCTTTACTGTTTTTAAACAAATTGAAGTAAACAAAGCTACCCCCTTTGTATTCCGCAATTAAACCGTCAGACGTACCAATATACATCTCCCCTTTGGGTGTACTGCAAATACAGGTAGGACTTGTTTCCTTAAGCGTGAACCTTGTTTTTTCGTTTTGTGTTTCGCTGAATCTGGTTAAGGTATTGGCACTGATAAACCAAAGCATACCTGTGGCGTCTTTATGAATACTTGTTACCTCTCCCTCCGTACCACAGACCAGGCGGAATTTCTCCTTAATCGGGTAATATCTAAAAATGCCAATACGAGTACCAACA
>QFOI01000507.1 GCA_003241175.1 Pseudopedobacter saltans | reverse complement strand
ATTAAATGCAAATAGTTGCGTAGCAAATCCTGTTTATGCTCGTAACAAGCTGCGTTTTCTGACTTCATTTTTTCATAAAAAAAAGCAATCTCTTTTTCCACATTTTCTTCCAAATAATAGAGTTTATCTGTACCCACTTGAAACATGGGTAATTTGGTTAACAACTCGTCGTGCTGCCTTGCAAACGCCTCATTGAAAATGCAAAACCAACCCAATTGTTCCTCCTCTTGAAACGGTTTCCAATTGTAGGGAACTTTGGGTGTTGTAAACAACAATGCTGGTTGATTAATTTCATAAACCTTGTCTGCGTATTCCAACACACCTCGCCCTCGAATTAAAGTCACTTTGTAATAATCTCTTCTCGAAAAGGGCTGGTGAAATTTGCACGACTGCCTTTCAAAAACATTCACGTGCGGTTGTGTTTGCGTAATCGTTTCTTCAGTATGATAACTGATACGCTCATAAAATTGCGCAAGGTTTTCATTATTTGACATAGAACAAAATTATGAAATTCAAATAATAGTTCATTGCAATAAAAAAGCCAGATTAAATCTGGCTTGTACAATTCAGTATAAAAATTTTACTTGTTCGCGAAGATATTTTCCAACGTTCCTTGCAAGACTTCACCTCTGATGTTGTGTGCAATGATTTTACCATTTGGATCGACCAAGATGTTAGCGGGGATGGATTGTATGCCATAAATTTTGCCTACCGCATTGTCCCAATATTGAAGATCTGACACTTGAGTCCATGCTAAGTTATCCTTGTGGATGGCGTCCAACCAATTATCTTTGTTTTGGTCAAACGAAACCCCTAAAACAGTGAAATTCTTGTCCTTGTATTTTTGGTAGGCGGCAACAACATTGGGATTCTCGCGCCTACAAGGTCCGCACCAACTCGCCCAAAAATCGACCAATACATATTTACCTCTAAAATCTTTTAAAGAAACAGGATGGCCAGCTGTATCGTTTTGAGTAAAATTCAACGCCATTTGTCCCACTTGTGTGGCTTTTTCCATCCTAGCCTGGGTTGTTTGTTGCTCCATACTCTCTTTAATAGCTATGGCAGTCGGTAGGTTTTGGTATTTGTCATTTAGCTTATTGAACAGAGAAGAAACTTCGCTGATATTGGTTTCATTATTGGCATATTGCGCAAGGACGGCTAAAGAAACAGGTGAGCTTGTCGCATATTTTTCCAAAAAAGGTCTAAATATTGTTTCTTTTTCTGTGCGACTCAAAGTGTCTAGTTTTTGCGATATTTTTTTTGCTTCAGCCTGATCATTTTGGCCTAATGCAGCATAAAACTGTTTCACAAGAGGTAACATTTTCTCCATTTCATAGCTTCTTTGTTTGCCTTCAACTTCATTGTATTGCATTTGATAGCTATTAGGATTGAGTTGTTTGGCATTCTGTAAGGAATCTTTCGCCACAATATTGGTTTTTCCAACAGTAAGGAAAAAAGGATAAAGGTTTTTTCTTTGGGCTCTTAGTTTAGAAAGGTCCTGGTTGAGCACTTCCTTAGGGTAATACATCAAGTATGCTACTTGTGGTTCCGTCAGATTTAGATTGAAAACTAATTTGCCATTTATGTTTTTTGCACTGTCATTGATATATGAGGTACGAAGAAAGAAACGTCCGGATTTATCATTTAACTGAGAGATGTCAATAGTGACTATTGCATTGCCTGTAAGATTTGTGTAGGCATTAGATACGTTTTTGTGAACTGCCGCTTTTTTCTGAGCATGTGAAAAGCTACTTATTCCCACCAAAAAGAGTCCTAACAATAACTTCTGCTTCATATTACTTGTTTGATGCTGCAAATTACAAGCAAATAATAGATTTACAGTTAAGGAAAACCTAATAGGAGGGAAGTTTATTAAACAACTACTTTATTTTTTCTTCCAATACCGTTTCTAACTGTTGACCACCAATATTTTTTGCAATTATTGTTCCGTTTGGATCAATAATGACATTTTGCGGAATGAAATGGATGTCAAAAAGTTTTCCAACTGCATTTTTCCAATATTGTAAATCCGATACATGAGTCCAGGTTAATCCGTCCTTATGAATGGCATTTAACCAACTTTCCTTGTTTTGATCAAAAGATACACCCAAAATGGTGAAATTTTTGTCTTTAAATTTTTTGAAAGCCGCAACAACATGGGGATTCTCGGCTCTACAAGGTCCACACCAACTTGCCCAAAAATCTATCAATACATATTTACCTTTAAAATCATTTAGGGAGACAGGTTGTCTTAAAGTATCGTTTTGTGTAAAATTTGGTGCTTTTTTACCTACACTGAGGGACGTAAATAAGTCGATTTTTTCTTTAATTTTTAATGCACTTGGTAAGTTTTGATATTCTTTATTT
>QFOI01000506.1 GCA_003241175.1 Pseudopedobacter saltans | reverse complement strand
GTTATACGGTTTTTGGTATTGGAAAAGGCATTTGCAGACTAGAAATAAACCACGAAAAATTTCAATACATTGAGCTCGACCTAACGAACCACCTCCTTTTAAAAAACGTTTTCAATAGAATAAGACCTGACATCATAATACATGCTGCTGCCAATAGTAAACCTGACGATTGCGAAATCCACCAAGCATCGGCATTCGCAACCAATGTATCTACAACCGAAACGCTTTTGCAATTAGCATATACTACGAAATCTAGATTTATTTACCTTTCAACAGATTTCGTATTTGATGGAAATAGTGGTTTGTATAGTGAAAGCGACCAGAGAAATCCTATTAATTATTACGGAAAAACGAAGTTGCTTTCCGAAGATTTAGTGATGCAATATAATTATAGTTTCAGTATCATCCGAACAGTCCTAGTCTATGGCAAACCGTTATCAGGTAGACAAAATATTCTTTCTATCATCTACAACAAACTCAAAAACAAAGAATCAATACAACTAGTAAACGATCAATTTCGCACACCTACTTATATCAAAGACCTAGTTTGGGCAATCATTCAAATACTTCAACTCAATAAAACAGGAATTTGGCATATCTCTGGAGATAAACCTTTGCTAAGTCCGTATCAAATGGGAATCCAACTAGCCAAAATATGCCAACTAGACGCATCTTTAATCAAACCTGTCAACCAAACGATTTTCAATGAAGTTGCGGTACGTCCAAAAACAACTGGGCTCAATATTCAAAAAGCAAAAATGGAGTTGAACTATTGTCCCACTCCATTTAATATTGCTATTAAAGAAATATTCGATTTATAAACTATTCTGTTGTTACCTGAAAAGTTACTTGTTGACGTTGTTTATAGGCTACAGATTTACCATTTTTAGTTGCCGGCTCCCAATTGGGACTTGTTTTTAATAGTCTAATCACTTCTTTAGCAGTTCCATAACCTGGATTGTTTTCTGCTTTTATTCTAGATAGTTTTCCTTTTTTATCTACTATAAAAGAAATGACTACAGTGTAATTTCCAGAGGGTGCACCATTACTGGTAGGAACATCGGCTCTCAAATTTCTCATTAAGAAAACATTCCAATCTTTCGTTCCACCAGGGAAAGACGCTTCTTTGTCCACATTTTGTTTTTCTTCTTTCTTAGCTTTTCCGTAACCAACAACCACAACTTCATTTAGGGTTTGAGTTTTCTCTAAGGGAACGTACTGATATAATGTCTTTGTTTTAGTTGAATCTGTAGTTTTTTCGTCAACTTTTCGGATTTTTTTTGTATCAATTAAAATAACTCCATTCCTAGCTTCTCCGCCATAATTCTTCCACGCCGCTTGATCTTTAAGGATGGTCATAGACTCGATATTTTCCGGAGAGATGTTTCGCATATCATCAACCCGTTGCCCATCCACAATAACGAGAGGTTGATTTTCATCTGATAACGGCATACCCCGAAGCATCAAGCCTGATACTTTACCTTTCAAGGCTAAGCCAGTATCGGAAATATGCTTTTCAACGATTGCCAATTGCGCAGGTTTAACGTTTGGAATGGTGTCTCTTTTTTTATTGTCTCTTATAATGATGATACTATCAGGCAATACTTTTGTCTTATTGATAGTTGCGCTATCGTGGATGGTAGACAAACTTTTATTGACACTATCTTCTGTAGGTAAATCAATACCTACTTTTTTTGCCCAAGTTTTCAAGTCTATATTGGCAACTTTCCAATCTTGTTTTTGGACGGTGAAGGCAAACAAACCTGTCACCACTACCAATAACGGCAGAAAAAATAATCGTCTCATATAACTATATTTTGGGCTTGATGATGTTAACATTTTTAAACGACGTTTTATAGGTTGATAAGCAAACGGGTGAACCGGCCCTAATATCTTTTTTCCAAAATGAGCCTCTAACAACATAGCTGCAAAACTTTGTACATCTTGGTTTCCAACTGCTTTCTCGTCCGCCAGAAATTCGTGTATCACCAAAAGTTCTTTTTGCATCAACCAATAAAATGGGTTGAACCACATGATCGACGATACTATCTGCATAAATAGCTTGTCCCAAGTATGTTTTTGGCGAATGTGAGTCAACTCGTGTTCTAGTATCTGTTGGCCTACTTGACTTTCAATATCAATATTGTGCTTCCAGAAAAGATAGTTTAGGAAAGAAAACGGCGCACTGGAAATATCCGTATCCAAAAAATCAACGCCTTCCCATTTTACTTTTGGATATTTTTGGGTTAAACGAAAAACATTTAAGACTCTTACACTCAACAGGATTAACAATATGATGGATATAGTCAACAGAACGTACATGACTATAGTACTCCAACTTATAGTATGACTTGTTACGACAACGGGATCAA
>QFOI01000505.1 GCA_003241175.1 Pseudopedobacter saltans | reverse complement strand
ACTGCCGGTGTCAATACCTCCTACAGCACTCAATTTTTGCATAGAAACCGCATATATGACAGTTGGTAAAAGGGAAAGAAAAACAATAAATAGCGCACCGAAAAACTTTCCCCAAACGATCTGTGCTGGTGTCAATGGATAGGTTTTGAGCATTTCAAAAGTTCCTGTTTTGTATTCTTCGGAAAAACTTTTCATTGTAATCGTAGGAATCAGAAAAAGAAAGATCCAAGGTGCAATATGGAAGTAACCATCAAGGCTTGCATATCCATAATCCAATAAACTCGTGTTGGGAAAAACAAACAGGAACAAACCATTCAGTAACAAAAAAGTGACAATCGCAATATAGCCTGTTAGACTACTGAAAAACTGTCGGCATTCCTTGGTGCAAATCATCCACATGCGGCAAAGATAACTCTAAAGGCAAAAGAGCGATAATTAATATTGGTAGATTCGCTTTCTACCTATACTAAACCTTATTTCGTCGAAATAATAAAAGGTACGAGTAACCTTGTCTCTAATTTTGAGTCATAAATAAAAATACTAAAACATAGATCATGAAAAAACAAATTTCTAAAGCCTTGCTAGCTTTAATAATGGTTATCGGATTGATTCCTGTAACAAAAGCGCAATTCAGCATTTCGGTCAATATTGCACCTCCGGCCTTGATAACATATACGCAACCTGAATGCCCTGGTGATGGATACATATGGATTCCCGGTAGTTGGGCATATTCTCCTGAAACAGGCTATTATTGGGTTCCTGGTTATTGGACATTGCCTCCTGATCCAGGCTTATACTGGACACCAGGTTACTGGGCATTCAATGGCACTTCCTACCTTTGGAATGCAGGATATTGGGGACAAAACGTAGGTTTTTATGGTGGTGTAAATTATGGTTTTGGTTATTTTGGTACAGGTTATGTCGGTGGTATGTGGCGCGGTAACACTTTCGTATATAACACAGCTGTAACACGCGTCAATACGGCTATTGTACATAATACGTATATCAACAAAAACTACACAGTTAATAACAGCCGTGTAAGCTTTAATGGTAAGGGCGGTATTCAAGCAAGGGCTACGGCAACACAACGCCAGTATGGACAGCAGCAACGTTACGAGCCCACAGCTGATCAAAAAATGCATCGTCAATCTGCTGTGTCAAATACTTCTTTGCATTATGATAACAACGGTGGTAATGTAAAACAAGAAAATATTGACAATCAACGTCAGAACTATCAAAATTTCAAACAACAGCACCAAAGTGAGCCAGAGTTTAAAAATGCTGGTCGTGCTGTTCCCATGAATAGTGGAAGTCGAGGTGGTCAAAAGTCTTCCGGAGGTAATACAAATAGAGGAGGAGGTAGACGCTAATATTGCAATTGTAAAGGGTAAATTCATAAAAAAGCAACCAATTTGGTTGCTTTTTTACTTGTGAGCCAACCAAGGGGCTCGAACCCTCGACCTACGCGTTACGAGTGCGTTGCTCTACCAACTGAGCTAGGTTGGCTTTTTTGCGGGAACAAATGTACTTAATTAGTTTACTTTTTTGCAAATATTATCCAGAAAAATCGTCCAACATATCTATTGTCGGAACGAAAAACAAAGTCCCTGTGACAGGTGTACTAAAATCCAAAATTCTGTCATAATTACCTTCTGGAATACCGACAAACATAGCATTCAGCATTTCTCTGACGGTCGCAAAAGTGCTAGCGTAAGCGATGAAATAAGTGCCGATTTCGTTAGTGGTCTTATTGACGAAAGGCATATTGTCACGAACTACTTTTTTGTCGTCTCCAACATTGGCCAGCGCACTATGTGAATTGTCGGGTTTTACCTCATCAGACATTTCGATATCGTTCTTTTTGGATCTTCCAATGACGTTTTCTTGATCTTTGGTCGAAAGATTGTTCCATGCGGTCATGTTGTGGAGATATTTTTGTACAAATAGGTAGCTGCCGCCTTCGTATGTTGGATCTTCTTTTCCGACTTTGGCAAAAAAATCGCGCTTATCGCCTTGAGGGTTTTCCGTCCCATCAACAAAACCAAGGATGGAGCGTCCATCCCAATATCTAAACCCATGCTCCTCTACCGTACAGTCTGCTACACTTTTGAGTACGTCGCCTATGGAACTTGCCATGTCGTAACAGATGCTGAAGTGTACACCACGTATATGAAAATGAAGATCACCTTGTGTTGATACCGCTTCGTGTTTGTTTCCTTTTATTGGGGTGAAATCTATCAGTTCTTTTGGCAACGGCAAAGGTAGCTCCAATGTTTTCCAAGCTTGATTGCTGATACCTAGTACGCAGCTAACCCGCATATCGGGGAAGCGGACTGCTGCAGAATTGTTGAGATTTTTGACAAGCGCACAAATA
>QFOI01000504.1 GCA_003241175.1 Pseudopedobacter saltans | reverse complement strand
TTCACCTCACATTTTTGCATAATGGGAAATGTTAAGCCAAAATTCAATTGGCAAAAACTGCTTGTGTCTGCATCCGATTCGGGATTTTGATGCATAAATTGATCACAAGGAAACCCCAATATTTCCAAACCTTTATCCTTATATTTTTTATACAAATTTTCCAAACCTTCCAGTTGTGGGGTAAAGCCACATTTGGTTGCAATATTGACAATCAAGACGATTTTTCCTTTCAATTGTTCGAATTTAAAATCTTGATTATCAGATAATTTGCTAGACAGTTCGTAAAAATTTGTTTCCATATTGTAAATATAAAAAAATGGAGACTTTTTGTTACAAAAGCCTCCATTTTTTATTTAAGATAAACGAAATTAGATCGCGTCGATCACACTATTTAATGTAGCACTTGGACGCATCGCTTTTTCAGCTTTTGTATCGTCTGGTTGATAGTAACCGCCGACATCTTGTGGCTTACCTTGTGCTCCAATCAATTCTTCATTGATTTTTACTTCACCATCAGTCAATGCTTTTGCAATTGGTTCAAATTTAGCTTTCAAATCCGCATCTTTGGTTTGTTTTGCTAATTCTTGAGCCCAATACAAAGTCAAGAAGAAGTGCGAACCGCGGTTATCAATCTGACCAACTTTACGTGCTGGAGATTTATCATTTTGTAAAAATGTTTCTGTCGCAGCATCGATTGTTTCCGCCAAAATCAAAGCTTTTGGATTGTTTTGTGTTTGACCAAGATGCTCAAAGGAAGCTCCTAATGCCAAAAATTCACCCAAAGAATCCCAACGCAAATAACCTTCTTCTAAGAATTGTTGTACGTGTTTTGGCGCCGAACCACCCGCACCAGTTTCGAACAAACCGCCACCTGCCATCAATGGAACGATGGACAACATTTTAGCAGAAGTTCCTACTTCCAAAATAGGGAATAAATCTGTCAAATAATCACGCAAAACGTTACCAGTGACAGAAATTGTATCCAAACCTTGACGTATACGTTCGAATGATTTTTTACTTGCTTCAGTTGGCGCAAGGATAGAAATATCCAAACCCGTTGTATCGAATTCAGGTAAATATTTTTCTACTTTTTTGATAATTTCTGCATCGTGTGCACGGTTTTTATCCAACCAGAAAATAGCTGGCGTATTAGACAAACGAGCTCTTGTTACTGCCAATTTTATCCAATCTTTGATCGGCGCATCTTTGGCTTGGCACATTCTGAAAATATCCTCTTTTTCTACGGGTTGTTCGAATAAAACATTTCCGCTTTCATCAGAAACTTTGAAAGTTCCTTCTGTTGGCGCTTGGAAAGTTTTATCATGCGAACCATATTCTTCCGCTTTTTGTGCCATCAAACCAACGTTTGGAACAGAGCCCATTGTGCTTGGATCCAAAGCTCCATTTGCTTTACAATCGTCAATTGCCGCTTCGTAAATGCCCGCATAACAACGATCCGGAATTAAGGCTAAGGTATCACGTTCCGCACCTGTTTTGTCCCACATTTTACCGCCAATACGGATCATTGCAGGCATAGATGCATCAATGATAACGTCAGAAGGAACATGCAAATTGGTAATCCCTTTATCAGAATTCACCATAGCTAAATCAGGACCAGCTGCGATTTCTGCATCAATAGCAGCCTTTACTTCCGTTTCTTCTGGTTGACCGGCGATTTTCGCATATACATCACCCAAACCATTTTTGGTATCGACGCCTAATTTTTTGAATAAATCCGCATATTTTGCAAATACATCTTTGAAATACACTTCTACGATTGCGCCAAACATAATGGGATCGGACACTTTCATCATCGTCGCTTTCAAGTGGGCAGATAACAAAATACCTTCCGCTTTTGCCACTTCTATTTGCGTAGCGACAAATGCTTTTAATTTGGAAATGCTCATTGTAGAGCTATCAATTACTTCACCCGCTTTCAATGGAGCGAAATCTTTCATTAAAGTTGTCGTACCATCTTTTGCAACAAATTCGATTTTGAATTTAGTTGCGTCTTCGATTGTCAAAGATTTTTCAGAACCGAAGAAATCGCCATCAGTCATAGAGGCAACTTTTGTTTTGCTTTCTTTTGACCAAGCCCCCATTTTATGTGGATGAGCTTTAGCATAATTTTTCACCGCTTTTGGTGCACGACGATCAGAATTACCTTCACGTAAAACTGGATTTACGGCAGAACCCAAAACTTTGGAATAAGCAGCTTTAATTGCTTTTTCTTCGTCATTTTGAGGATCTTCTGGGAAATTAGGAACTGTGTAACCATGCGCTTGCAATTCGGCAATCGCACCTTTCAATTGAGGTACAGAAGCAGAAATGTTGGGCAATTTGATGATGTTAGCATCAGGTTGCAAAGTCCATTC
>QFOI01000503.1 GCA_003241175.1 Pseudopedobacter saltans | reverse complement strand
TTTTTCTTTTTAGAAATCGAAATTTTGGATAAATTATTCATATTTCTTTTGGATAAATACATCCAAGGCAATATGGCAAGGAATGCAGGAATGCTCCAAATGCCGATAGAAAATCTCCATCCAAATTTTATCGTTGTAGGTACTGCCACTGCTGAAGGAACTGCCGCACTCAATGCAATTACAACTAAATAGACGCCTTTAATCGGCCCAATTTTATTTGGGAAATAGTGCTTTATTGCAGGTAGAATCAATACATTTCCAATCCCCATACCACCTAAACTAAAAATAGAAAACAAAACAAAAAATTGAATGGAATGAGACATGGTTGATCTAATCAATTCACCAACGAATATCATTATCAAGGCAGTGATCATACCTTTTTCTAATCCTAATTTTCGATTGATAAATGCACCTAATAATCCAAAAAATCCGAAACATAATAAGGGTAACATTCCTAATATGCCGTGCCACATCGAGTTAATCGTAAAAGTCTCACTTATTTTGGCGATGATTGGAGACGGAGCTACGGCAGCTATCCTTAAATTGAAAGCTGTTAATATGATACCAATTAGGGCTATGATATTTACGGCTTTTGAAGTTTTTTCTGATGATTGGTGAAGGTGCTCTTTATTGTTTTTTACTAACTCTAAAGTGCCCATTTCAAACAGATTTAAATTTAAATGAAGAATTATAGTAGTGTATCTTTCGCTTTCCAACGATGAACTTTATTCGTTTCATCAATTTTTAAAGGCGATGGCAAACTAATCACTTCGAAAAATGTACCCCAAGGTGCAATTGTGTATAAGAATTTATTTCCGTTGCCTTCTTCTTTTCCATGCATGATAGTTGGGCCTGTTAATACTTTTCCACCCGCTTTGATCACGCGTTCTCTAGTTGCATCAATATCATCGGAATAAAAAGCTACGTGTTGTAATCCATAGTCAGATGGTATCGTTTTCATTTTTCGCTCGCCATCTGGTACTTTCATTTCAAATAATTCAATATTTGCCCCATTGGCAATACGTATCATGCGAATGCGTGTAACTGCAGCACCATGAGCAATACCTAATTTAGCCTCAGCTCCCAAGCCTGTTTGCGGTGGATCGTTTGGCGTGATATTGTCATACAAAAAAGTTGCACCAAAAGCCTCTTCTAAATACTTGGTAGCCGCTTCAATGTCTGGAACCGTAATGCCCACATGATCGATGCCGCGTACTTCTGTTTTTTGATAATTGTTGGTATCCGATATAGTATTTTGTGCCATAATTTTTTGATTTTTTGTGATTAATAAAATACTCAATAGAATTACTATTTTGTGTTTAAAATTGGTCACACCAGGTATTTTTATAAACACAAAATTAGCTCGACACAAAAGTTAATAATGGTACTTTACATTCAACTATTAGGACAATTTATTTTATGCCAAATGATGTGCACGATAGATTTTGGGCGTCATTCCCACTTTCTTTTTAAAGAGACGGATGAAATAGGAGGGATCATTGAAACCTAAGCTGTATGCGATGTCTGAGATATTTACCTTTTCATTCATCAACAATATTTTGGCCATATTGATAATTTCTTTTTGAATGATATTGAGGGGACTAGCATCTTCAATATTTCTACAAATCCTATTAAGATGTGATAAAGATATATTGAGTTGTTGGGCATATTCTTCTAATGGTTTGAATGGACTAATTTCTTTTTTTACAATTTCTTGAAAAGTCTTGAATAGTTCCAAGTCTGAATATTGAATAGTAGCAGAAAGCACTTTTTTCTCGGGTTGAATAGCCACTGTTTGCATCAATGCATCTGCCACTTTTACATGAATAAATATTTCATGCAAAGATGTTTTGGCTGCATGGTAAATTTCACGAAGACGATAGCAAGTTACGAATAATAATTTGATTTCTTTAGCTGTATTCGTAGCCGTTGATATCATTATTGGTTGATTCAAATGTTTGGCTAATTGTGTAAATCTATTGATTAATGTAGTTACAAAATAAGCAGAAAAAGAAAGAATCTCACCATCGATATCTGTGTCAAAATCAAAGCCATGTATGATGTTTGGCGGGATAAAAATTAAAAAACTACCTTCTAAAGTGTATTGTTGCGCACTTAAATAAATTTTTGCTTGCCCTTTTCTTACCAAAAAGATTTGATACAGTTGACTATGAAAATGTGGATCTACTTTCCATCCAAAATTTATAGCGCGAGTTTCAATTTTTTCGCAAAAAAAATATTGATCCTGCACATTTCCATTTTCCTTATACAAACCAGCAAAATTCTTTATGGCAACCGCTTGTGACATTTATTTTCCATTTTTATCCTTCGTAAATATAAGTATTCTTTTCATCAATCAGTCCAGATGGAACACTTAAAAACCTAAGT
>QFOI01000502.1 GCA_003241175.1 Pseudopedobacter saltans | reverse complement strand
TTATACAACGTGAATTAATACGAATCAGCGGAGAGATTATCAAAGACGCTTACGAAGACAGTACGGATGTATTTGATTTGCTGGATGATGCCGAACAGAAAATGTTTAACATCACCAATAATTATCTGAAAAAGAACTACGATGAGATTGGTGACGCTTTGGCTAAGGCGATTACCCGTATTGACAAACTGCGTTTCCAAACGGATGATATTTCTGGTGTACCAAGCGGATTTGAGACGTTGGATAAGTTAACTTATGGATGGCAGCCTTCGGATTTGATTATATTGGCGGCTCGTCCTGCCGTTGGTAAGACAGCATTTGCGTTAAACCTTATCCGTAATGCCGCTCTTAATGCACGCAAACCGACCCCTGTAGCTTTTTTCTCTTTGGAAATGAGCTCCGCACAGTTGGTGCAACGTATTCTTTCCGCAGAAAGTGAAATTCCTTTGGAAAAAATCGCTCGTGGTAAATTGGAAGATTATGAATATCAGCAACTTAACCAACGAGGTGTTAAAAGACTGGAAACATCTCCCATATACATTGATGACACGGCGGCATTGAACATATTTGAATTTAGGGCAAAAGCACGTCGTCTTGTTAACAAACACAATGTCGGTCTTATCATCATTGATTATTTACAGTTGATGAGTGGTAGTGGAGAGCGTAACACCAACCGTGAACAGGAAATCAGTACGATTTCTCGTAACTTAAAAGTATTGGCCAAGGAGTTGATGATTCCTATTATTGCACTGAGTCAGTTGAGCCGTGCCGTAGAAACGCGTAAGGAAAGTAAGATGCCACAGTTGAGTGATTTGAGGGAATCTGGAGCCATTGAGCAGGATGCCGATATGGTGATGTTCATCTATCGTCCAGAGTATTATGATATTGGAACAAATGAGCAGGGGGAAAGTGTGGCTGGCGAAACACATATTCGTATTGCAAAACACCGTAATGGTTCTTTGGATACCGTTAAACTTCGAGCAAGATTGGATATCCAAAAGTTTGAAGAAATGGAAGACGACAATTTTGGTAGTAATTGGAAGCCGGTAACGCCTCAAGACAATGGCGGCTCTGGCGATGGTGCTCACTTCTTCATACAAGGAAGTAAAATGAATGACGGAGGATTTGATATGGAAGGTCCAGACCCTTTTTAATATAAAATCAAATTAAATAAGGCAAAAACGCTCTCTTTCTCTTACATTTATGTTCTAAAAGACGTTTATTTGTTGAAAAACATAGTTTATACATTAGAAATGCCGGCAATTATGCAGAAAATTGGAAAGATATTTTGTGTGACGCTCCTTCTGTTAGGGGCGTTTTCTATGGGAAAAGCTCAGATGAGGATAGACAGCGTTTTAAGCATCTACAATTCAAATTATCAAACAGAACGTCTTTATTTTCAATTGGACAAACCTGTTTACACACCAGGAGATACCATTTGGTTCAAGGGGTATGTGATGTCCGGTATAACTCCGACCAACATTAGCAAAAGCTTGTATGTCGATTTCAGCGATGTAAATGGTAAAGTCATGGCACACCTTGTGTATCCAATTGTTTTGGGAGGTGGTGGTGGCTTTTTTGCTGTTCCTGACTCCATATCCGGTAGTGCTGTTCACATGAGAGGTTATACAGTCTGGATGAAAAATTTCGACTCTAGTTTTTTCTTTAATAAAGACATACGTATAGTTAAAAGAAGCTCTCGTAACAACCCAAAAACAGTTCCTGTAATAAAGCCCGTTATTAATTTCTTTCCAGAAGGTGGCAATCTGGTAGCTGGCATTAATTCAAATGTTGCATTTAAAGCCAATGATCAATATGGTATTCCATTAGATGTTACTGGTGCCATCTACAACAGTAAAAACCAAAAAATAACGGATCTCACCACAAGTCATGATGGAATGGGACGTTTTTTCCTATTGCCGGAAGTAGGTGAAAAATACACCGCAAAATGTAAGGTTGGAGAGTCTAATATAACACAAGATCTGCCAGAAGTAAAATCATCAGGAGTTGTGCTGCAATTGAAAGGAATGGGAAACAATGAATCTTTTCAAGTCAACCGGTCTGATAATGCTCCTCAGGAACAAAAACAGCTACATATCTTGGCAACGATCCAGCAAAGTCCTGTTTACTTAGCCAATATAAACCTGTTGGAAAAAAATATGGTATCGGGGAATATTGATATCAGTAATTTTCCTGCAGGCGTTATGCAGGTGACTATTTTTGATCAAAATTGGAAACCTCTTAGCGAACGTATCTGTTTCATATCCAATATGAATGATGCTGTTGTAGAACCCGAATTCGGCTTTGCAAAAGTCGGTTTGAGTAAAAGAGCCAATAATGAGATTGTATTGAAATTGCCACAAAAGAATATTGCCAATTTATCTCTTTC
>QFOI01000501.1 GCA_003241175.1 Pseudopedobacter saltans | reverse complement strand
GGGAAGAAAACAAATAGAAGCCTACACTCTCCTTACAGAATGTATTACATGATTCGCAATCATTTATACTTGAAAAAAAATTACAAAACAGAGTTTCCTAAAGATCTTCAGGAAACTCAAAAAGATATTCTACTTCGCCTAAAAAACAATTTTCTATATAGAAAGGACAGACTTATGTTGATAAAACTTGTTATTAAAGCTTTTCGAGATTACAAAAGGAACAATATGGGCAAATTTAAATAATCTTATTCCAACAACTTATACATCTCATCCAGATTAGGAGTCAAGATAATTTCCGTTCTCCTGTTTTTAGCCCTTCCTTCGGGTGTAGAATTAGGAGCAACTGGATCGTATTCGCTATGTCCAGATGCAATGAGATTGAGTGGATTGACGTGATAATTGTCGATTAAGACACGAACGATTGACAATGCTCTTTCGGTTGAAAGTTGCCAATTGTCTTTGAACTTAATACGTATTGGAACAGAATCTGTATGACCTTCCACATCTATGTTGATTTCTGGATTTTGGTTAAGTACTTCTGCTAATTTACCCAAAGCGGAAATACCTTGCTGATTTAAGACCGCACTTCCGGAAGGAAAAAGTAAAGACTCCTGCATAGATACGTACACCTTTCCGTCTTTTTGTGTAACAGTCAACTGATCCGAATTGAATCCTTTTAAGGCTTCCGTCATTTTTTGTCGTAACTGTGTTGACTTGGCTTTCTGAGCATCCAACAAATCCTGTAGCTGCTTGGTTTTCCCTTGCTGGCTCAACAAGGCGCGACGATTCTCGTCCAATTGAGATTGGGTAGTATTGGCATCTTTCGCAAGATTATCATTTTCATGGTTAAGGTTAGCAATCTTCTGATTTAGGTCGTTGACTTGGCTATTCAGCCTAGCAATTTCATCGCTTTGTTCACTTACTTTGTTTGCCAATCGCGCGCTGTCACCTTGTAGATAGCGATATGCAATCTGGCTATCCAGCAATCTTTTCTTAGGCACACAACTAGTTGCACCCATTGTTACAGCAGCAAAACCTAATAGATACCAATTACTTCTTTTCATAAAAATCAATTATCAGGCTATAAAATTAAGCCAATCATGCAAATATTTATCCATTAAATTGATATCCGCAATTAATCTTTTGTTATTTTAGTAAGTCAAAAAAGAAAAACTAAATGAAAAAGATTTTTGTAGCCATAATGGCTTTGATGATGATCAGCGCCTCTAGTTTTGCGCAAACTGCCAAAACAACCGCGACGAAAGCAACCACTACAGCAACTAAACATCTAAAAAAAGATGGTACTGCTGACAAAAGATTCAAAGAAAACAAAAACGCAAAAGATTCTGTCTCCAAACATTTGAAAAAAGACGGAACACTTGACAAGAGATTCAAGGAAAATAAGACTGCTGTCAAAAAAGCAGCTTAGTTTTTGTTTCTTATCCAAACAGCCATGTAGTAAAAATTGCTACATGGCTGTTTTATTTTAGGCGTTGACGACCAATATGGGAATATCAATACGATGCCTAACCTTGTCCACCGTTTCGCCATAAATCCAGTCTTTAATACCTTTGTGGTTGTGCGAACCTAGAACCAAAAGGTCTGCTTTACTTTCTTTTACCAGCTTAACGATTTCATTAACCCTATTACGATATCCCAAAAAGCCTTGAGCATCGTAGCCCATTTCTTTGAGCTGACTGACATAAAGACTCAACTGATCCTTATCTCTTTCCGATTCAAAATCATCTACCGGAAAGCCAAAATATTTTGCGGTGGGAGTTTCCACAATATGTATTAAGGCATACGATGAGGTTTCTCCTCCTTGTTTCAAGGCATTGGCGATAATCATTTCGTCGTTGGAACCGAAATCCAAAGCAATGGCAATTTTTTTGATAGGATGCAGTTGCATTTCTTTTTCAATCAATACTCTTTCGGGACCATGTAGACTATTCTCACCTTTTTCACTTTTTTGTTTTACAAAAGGATAAACCGTCATTACAATAAAAAGCCAAGCAAAAAACAGCGAAACCACAACAATCAGTATTTTGACTCCAATATACCCGGGATGTGCGGACCAATAGGCTGTGATCGTATCAACCACCAATTTTACATTCAGGTACACAACCAATGCTGCCACCAACCATGCTAAAATTTTAATTTTTAGGGTAATCGCAAACTCTCCCATTTTTTTCTTATCCGAAACAAAATGAATCAGCGGAATAATGGCAAAGCCCAATTGCAAACTCAATATCACCTGACTGAAAACCAATAATTCATCCAATTCACTATCGCCATAAATAGCAATAACAATACAGGCAGGAACAATAGCTATCAATCTGGTTATCAACCTTCTTAATAAAGGGTTGATACGAAGGTGTAGGTAGCCTTCCATCACAA
>QFOI01000500.1 GCA_003241175.1 Pseudopedobacter saltans | reverse complement strand
TTTTGGCTTCCCCAAAGTTTCAATTTAGCATTGTTACCTCTTTGCGTATTGATGACTTATCGATATGCCAAAAGGTCTATCATCCCAAACAACACATTGACAATCGCCTAAATTACACATTATGTTTTTCGAATATAAAGGAAAAAATATTTACTATAAAAAAATAGGTTCGGGCAATACAACACTGGTCTTTATACACGGCTTCCCAGAAGACGGAAGTATTTTTGACAAACAAACTATATTTCTTTCGGAAAAATTTCAAATTATAGTTCCCGACTTACCAGGTGCCGGACAATCTGCATACAACGACAAATTGGATTCGGTTGAAGCTTTTGGTCAAGCAATAGTTTCGTTGCTCCAATATGAAAAAATAGAAAAACCCATCCTATTGGGACATAGTATGGGAGGCTACATCACACTTGCTATAGAAGAACTCTATCCAAATTTTTCAAAAGCATTTGGCTTCATCAATTCGACTGCCTTTGCCGACACAGAAGAAAAAAAAGAAAACCGTAGGAAGAGTATCGCCTTGATGGAAAAATACGGCAGTGCGGCTTTTGTTAAAAAAGCAATTCCCGGCAATTTTTCGGAAAATTTCGTAAAAGAGAATTCCAAATTGATGGAGCAACTCATTACCATTGCGTCATCTTTTCCAAAAGAAGGACTACAACGTTTTTACGAGATAATGATTGATCGACCAGATCTAACATCAATACTTAAACAAACACACAAACCTGTATTGTTTTTTATTGGGGCAGAGGACCAAGCGGCACCACTCTCCGATTTATTGCAACAAGTCAAATTACCGCAAACCTCACACATTCACATTCTTCCTAATGTAGCGCACATGTCCATGTTGGAAGCACCGGAATCCGTTAACCAATGGATATTGGATTTTGTCCTTGAAAAGTAACCAAACTTTTCTTTTTCGTTTTTGTTCTATTTTTTAGCTTAAATGGAGTATTTAAAAAATGTTTCCCGGCAGAACTTTGCCCTATCAAAAACAAATAAAATGAAAGCAATTGTACTTAAAGCACCAGGTGGTGTAGACCAATTAGAATACCAAGACATCCCAACTCCCACTATTAAAGATGGAGATGTTTTAGTTAAAGTTAAAGCAATCAGCATCAATCCTGTAGATGTTAAAAGCCGTCAAGGATATGGTGTATATGGTGCGGTTAAAAATGAAAAACCTATCATCTTAGGCTGGGACATAGCTGGGATTGTCGAAGAAACAAAATCCGACAAATTGAAAGTGGGTGACGAAGTATTTGGGATGGTTAATTTTCCTGGACATGGAAAAGCCTATGCTGAACAAGTGTCAGCACCAGCCAATCAACTGGCATTAAAACCCCATAATATTTCATTCGAAGAAGCTGCCGCTTCGACACTAGTCGCACTTACAGCTTGGCAAGCACTTGTGGACAATGGGAAAGTGACGTCTGGTCAGAAAGTATTGATTCATGCAGCATCTGGAGGAGTGGGACATATTGCTGTACAGATTGCCAAATATCTAGGCGCGGAAGTAACAGGGACCTCTTCTGTGAAAAACAAAGATTTCGTTTTAGGTTTGGGAGCTGATCATCATATTGATTACCATACTTACGATTGGAAAAATGCAACGGAAAAATATGACTTTGTATTGGACACTATCGGTGGAGACAATATTGACAATTCGCTTGAAGTAGCAAAAGAAGGTGGTACGATTATCAGTATTCCATCTGGATTGAATGAGTCCGTTACAGAAAAAGCAAAAGCAAAAGGAGTCAATGGCTTTTTTATTATGGTTCATTCCAGCGGAGAGGAAATGCAAAAAATAGCTGAACTATTAACCGATACTACAATAAAACCATACATCGACAAAACCTTTTCTTTTGAGCAAATGCGAGAGGCTCATCTGCAACAAGAAACAGGAAGAACTGTTGGTAAGATTGTACTATCACTTTAAAATTAAAATAAGGTATTGGTTTCAATACCTTATTTTTTTGTCTTCTGGCTTGTTTTGAAAAGCGTACCTTTCCAATTATAATATTACCAATTATGTCTGATTTGGATGAAATAATACAACGTTCGTTAGCAATAAGAACGCAATATCACAAACTAGAAAAAGAACATCATGGAAGCGAATGGTCTATTGAAGAAGATGCGCTCGCTTTCTTGACGGATGCCGGACTAGTGGGACGAAATATTATGTCAAAGGAAGGAAGATGGCCAAAAAGCAATACAGAAGAAGAACTTTCGCACAAAATAGGCGAAAGTATCTGGTGGCTCATCATTCTAGCAGAGCGTAACCACATCAATACCAAAGATGTTTTGAACAATTTTCTTTCGACAACAGAAGAGACTCTTCATCTATCTAAAGAATAATGGAATCACAATATCATTTCGAATCGAACTAT
>QFOI01000499.1 GCA_003241175.1 Pseudopedobacter saltans | reverse complement strand
GTAAGAAGTCTTGTTGTTAAAACTAATAGTAATAACTATCAAGCGCATAGACTTACTATTGAATCAAGTCAGGATGGCGTTAATTTTACTCTTGTCAGAAAACTAGTTCCTGCAAGACACGGTTGGCAAGACACGGATGCAGACTATACTTTTTCTTTACAAGAAACGAAAGCAAAATATTTCAGATTCGTTTATGATCCAAACGGCTCTGAACCTGGAGCTGAAGATCTTGATGCAGCAAAATGGAAACAGAGTTTAAAAATTTCAGGATTAGAGCTTTCTTCCGAAGCTAAAATTGATCAATTCGAATCTAAAAATGGAAGTGTTTGGCGCGTTGCTTCAAGGACAAACCAAGAATTTTTGCCAAATTCGGAAGTGCTTTCTAGCGCTAAAATAATTGATTTATCCAAACATGTAGATGTCAATGGAAAATTGAATTGGCAAGTGCCGTCAGGTCAATGGAAGATTTTGCGTATTGGACATACATCGACTGGGCATACCAATGCAACAGGCGGAAATGGTAGTGGCTTGGAATGTGATAAGTTTGACTCGTCGGTTGTTGCTTTCCAATATAGTCAATGGTATGGCGAAATTATTAAACATATTGGACCTGAGTTATCTAAAGATGTTTTAACTGGTTTTCATGTGGATAGTTGGGAGTGTGGCAGCCAAAATTGGTCACCTCCATTTGCAGATGAATTCAAAAAAAGAAGAGGGTATGATCCTATTCCTTATTTGCCTATTATGGCGGGTTATCCTTTGAATAGTGTTGATTCTTCTGAAAGATTTTTGTATGACGTAAGACAAACGATAGCCGAACTTATCAATGATGTTTTTTTCAAAACAATGGCTAAGTTGGCACATCAAGATGGTAAAGTTTTTTCAGCTGAGAGCGTTGCTCCTGTGATGGTAAGTGATGGACTGAGACATTATGCAGAAGTTGATGTTCCAATGGGAGAATTTTGGTTGAATAGTCCAACGCATGACAAGCCCAATGATATGATGGATGCCGTTTCTGGTGCACATATTTATGGAAAAAATATTATTCAAGCAGAAGGTTTTACGGAACTAAAAATGAATTGGGATGAGCATCCTGCTATGTTAAAAGGACTGTTAGATCGTAACTATGCACTAGGTATGAACAAGTTGGTTTTTCATGTTTTTATGCATAATCCTTGGATCGATCGTAGGCCAGGCATGACTTTGGATGGCGTAGGATTGTATTTTCAAAGAGACCAAACTTGGTGGCCACAAGCCAAAGGTTTTACAGATTATATTTCGAGAAGTCAATCTTTATTGCAAAAAGGTCATCCTGTTGTGGATATTGCTGTATTTACAGGTGAGGAGTTGCCGAGCCGCTCTTTGCTTCCGGATCGGTTAGTAGATATTTTACCTGGTTTGTTTGGTGAAAGTCAAGTAAATGCAGAAAAAAAACGCAAACTAAATACTGGGTTACCTCTGCTTACTAGACCAAAAGGTGTGACCGCTTCCGCTAATATTCCTAGTTGGGAAAAATGGATTAATCCACTGCGAGGATATCAATATGATGCGATCAATAAAGATGGAATTTTACGATTGTCTAAAATAGAAAAAGGAAAGATTGTTCTTCCTGGCGGCGCTTCTTATAGTATACTGGTGATACCAGATAGTAATGCCTTGAATCCGAATAGGGGATTGATGAGTTCCGAACTCGTAACTAAATTATACCAATTGGTAAAGGATGGTGCGACTATATTCGTTGGTGAAAAACCATTGCAGACATTGTCATTATCCAATAAGAAAAACGATGATAAAATCCTCCAAGAAACTTCATCTGAAATATGGAATAAGAACAACAAGAAAGTTTTTCATTTACCTATCGAAGAAAATACTTTGGATTTTATAGGATTGGAACGTGATGCTATTTTCTTTTCTGGAAAGGATAAATCCTATGACGAAAAAATCGCTTTTGCGCATCGTAAAGCAAATGAATTCGATATTTATTTCATATCTAACCAAGATTCTTTGGATAAGGAATTGACTATTTCATTACGGATATCTGGAAAAACACCCGAATATTTCAATGCATTGACAGGCGAAATTGAGGCAGTTTCAAATTGGTCTACGGAAAATGGCAGAACTATCATAAAATCTTCCTTCGTTAAAAATGAATCGAAATTTATTGTATTTAGAAAAACTACTACATTAAAATACAATAAGAAAAATATTTATGAGTGGAAAAAGATTTATTCAGTTGATGGTAGCTGGAATTTAAAGTTTGATGAACAAAATGGTGGTCCTAAGAATCTTGTAACTTTTCCCAAATTGGAAAGTTGGACAAATTATAAAGACTCCTCTATTCGATTCTATTCTGGCCAAGTTATTTATCAAAAGGACTTTTATTTGAATAATATTTTTACAAACGCATG
>QFOI01000498.1:2425-3512 GCA_003241175.1 Pseudopedobacter saltans | reverse complement strand
AAAACCCAAACTTTCATACAGCCTCAGCGCGATATCATTATGTATGTCTACAATCAATCCCGTATTCGGAATTTTTAATGTTTTGGCTTTGTCAATAGCAGATTTTATTAATGCGGAACCCAATCTCTTTCCCCGAAACTTCGGCTCGACAGCCAAACAGTCAATATACAGCTCTCCCTGCTGAGTTTCGTCTTCTATAGGATTGATGCGAAAGTTGTATTGAGATTCCAAATACATTAAGAAGGAATGCCTCAAGACAGAAAGATCTTTTCCATCATAGGTTAAGATCATGCCAGCATCCTCACCATTGTATTGCGCAATGGAACAATTTTGAAAACTATATTGATTGTTTTCTTTTCGAAAAAAATGTTCAAACAATAAAATGCCTTCCTGCACATTTCCTTTGGTAAACTTGCTGACAAGTTCCCCCATTGCCTCATAGATTAATGGAGCCACAAAAAAAGCATCTTCAGCAATTGCAGGACGAATAGTTATCAGAGACATGATTCTAATTTTCCGCGAAAGCTAAGACAATTAAACGAATACAGCATACTATTACGCTTTACTCCTTAATAAATTTCAGCAGGTGCTTCTGGTTAGAAATATCTATTATTTCGCAAAAATATACTCCAGACGAAACATTGGTTATATCAACGGACTGAGTCTGATTACGCACAATCCCAGATGTTATAAGTTTTCCATCTAATGAAATAATCCGATAACTAGCTCCGATTTTTGCATTTTGGATATTTATAGTGCCTTTAGTAGGATTCGGAAACAATTTTAACCGTTGTTGAAGATTTGAAACTTGAACCGAAACTATATTGCCTAAAGAAATCGTACCATCCAAATCGACTTGCTTGAGTCTGTAATAATTGATTGAACTGGAAAATAAATTATCTGTAAAAGAGTAGGAAGTCCCAGCTCCGTTCCCGTTGATAAACTTACTCTTCACAACACCTATGGAATCCCAATCCGTACTATTACTACTTCTCAATATAGTAAAATGCGAATTGTTGATTTCGGAACCTGTAGTCCAGTTTAAAATTATAGAGTTACTAGTAGCTAAATATGCCGTCAATTCCTG
>QFOI01000498.1:0-2409 GCA_003241175.1 Pseudopedobacter saltans | reverse complement strand
GGATAGTTAAACACCACGGTATCAACATCAGAGAGACATCCATCTGCGGTCGAAATCCGATAATATGCAGTTGCAATACCAGAAAAACTATTACTTGGAGTCAATGAAACCGTATTATTGGAAAAAGTCCAAGAACCGTAAGTGTCGGACATAGAAGTATTACCCAAGTTTGTAAGTCCATCTCCACTAGAAAAATAAAAAGAACTCGTATTAATAGCAGAGGCACCAGAAGTCGTCAATGCACTGCTCCCGCTGACGTAAGTAAACGAAGTGTCATTTTTGATAACGTTTTGAGATCCTGTTGCACTTCCGATACCTGGATATAGGTTAGTATATGCACTGTCTCTTGTCACTCTAGGTCCAGTAAGACCGACACTAACAGTAGCGGCCTTACTCCTATAAGTGTTATTGTTAAGACCTGTATAACTACTCGTTATGCTGTATAGCACTTTTGCAACTCCTTTATAGTTTGCAGCCCTTTTATAAGTTAATTGCTTTGTTGATGTAGTATAGGTCCACACGCCAGAAGCATTAGTGGTGGTAACACTACTCATTACACCATTAGGTTTGGTTATAGTTTGATAAGCACTACTTGAACTACTAGAATCCAACAAAGTAGCCGCATCTGAATTGAATCTAAACGAAGATGGTTCTATATTTGAACTATTAGGAGTAGATTGCGCATTATTGTATGCTTGATCGTTATCCAAAGGTGATATTGTGGTACTTCCAATGGTGGTACTGTTAGCATTAAGACAGATACTTGCATAATCATCATTGGAAACTGCAGCAATTGGTATACTTATAAATAAATTTCGTATAACGTGGTTATTATTGTTTCCTCCCGTACTTGAAGCAAATCCAAGACCAAAACTAGTAGGCGGTGTAGTATTGATATTGGTGACAACTCCTGTTCCCGCAGAACTAGTATCATCTCTATTATCAACATATTTTAAGGTTCCAATAGGGTAGAAAAAAGAGTTGACCATCGTTTCTGTTATTGTTCCATGTTTAACCCTTACCGTAATATTGTAACCAGATACAGTAGTACCACTACTAAAAACTGGCGTAATGTCTATTATGGCTTTCCTAAAATCATTACTCGTCGTATCTGCAGCAAGGCTCGATGTTCCCAAAGTGTAACTACTAGTACTTACCGGTGAAGTAGAGTAGCCATAAAGAACATTATTCCCATTTCCAGGAACCATACTCGTCGAAGAAGAAGTTCCAGCTGTCTGGCTTACAGCATCTGTCTTAAGATAGCCAGTATATCGCGCCAAGCCACTCCTTTGTGTACTAGAAGTATACAGTACTGGATATCCCCAGTAATAATCGTTATAAGTTTTGCCAGTTGAAGGATTAAGTGTTGCGTAATTTTTTCCTGCGGCGCCTCTAATGGTAACATGATTTCTAAATGAATTATCATTGTTTCCACCTAAAAAAGTAGAAGTTTTGGGAAACCCGTTTTTGTTTTGTTCATATGCTTTGAAATTACCATATTCATCGAAGCCAATACCAAGATACGCATTCTCAAGGCCTTGATTACTTCCTATATTGGCATAACCAAACGCCCCGCCTGAAGCACCAGAATTGCTGATAGTAATATTAGAATTGGCATCAAACAAAAACATACTAAAACCATCAGCACCATTCCCTGTGGATGGATTGGCCGAAAACTCAAACTCTATATGCATTCCTCCATTCGAAGGAAAACTCGCATCATTAAAAAGTGCAAAACCCGATCTGCTATTGACCGCTGGGGTAAGATACAAAAACGAATTATAATACCCTGGATAACCAGCGTTGGTATTATCGGCATTTCCAAATAAAGCAATCTGACTACTAGGTGCAGACAAGGAATTGAAATATGGAAAAGTTTGACCAGAACAGATTAAGCAACGCAGGATCAATAGAAATAAGATAGATAAGTGTTTCATAAAAATTAGATAGATACGAAGTAACAAACTTACGTTATAAATTAATGTATCAATTACATATAAAAAATAACAATTTGAAAATATTCAAAATACATTTTCAATATTTGAATTTTTTCAAACAAAACTTAAAATAAGAAACTTAATTACCCTTAAAACATTTTCAAAATAAAAAGTTTTCCAATAGAGAGCATTAAGACGATATGTGGTCATGCCAAGAATCGAACTTGGATCTGGAGCTTCGGAAACTCTTATACTATCCATTGTACTACACGACCGAAAGTGCGCAAAAATAAAGTTTAATTTCGATAAGTGTACAGCATGAATGTTGTAGTTTTTTACTAAAAAAATTTACATAAAACTTTTTAAAAACTAAAAATATTAGTATATTGCGGTTATAATTGATAGTATATGAGTAGCTATGCAGGTAAAAATCTGAGGTATTTACGTAAGCTGAGAGGTTGGACGCAGGACC
>QFOI01000497.1 GCA_003241175.1 Pseudopedobacter saltans | reverse complement strand
TTTTAAGATTGTCATATATATTCTCATTAAACAATGAGTCTCTAGCTATTGGACTAGGTGATCGACCCAATAATAAAGAAATAGTATTTTCAGATTGGCGTATATCGTTTTTAATATCTGGAATAGTTGATAGTATGGAAAAATAGTTAGCAGCACTTTGCACCACCGCAGCCCCAGTCACTACATCCGCATCTTTTAGTTTTATCATAGTCGCTGTATCCAAAGCATAACGTGCTATGGATTGTTGCGCTATACTTAGTTGTGCATCATAAGCCATCAACTGAAAATAGGCAGCTGCTATATCAGCAACCACCTGAGTCTGTACAGCTAGCCTATTGGCATCGCTTGCCAGATAAGTTGCATACATTGACTTTTTGGTACTGCTCAATTGTCCCCAAATATCAGCTTGCCAAGAGGATTGTGCATATAGTTGATAGAGTTGCGTATTGGCACTTTGCGTTTTAGATGGATGGTACGCGCCTCCTGAAGCATTGGCCGATAAAGAAGGGAAGAAAGCCAATTTAGTCTGAACAAAATTAGCTTCTGCAGCTTTAAGATTGGCTATTGCTGTTTTTAAGTCTAAGTTGTTGCGAATACCTTCGGCTATCAGATTTTGCAAAATGGTGTCCTGAAATATCTCCTTCCAAGATAGAGAAGCCATATTGGCACTGTCTCCAATAGGATTTCTGTACAAACTATCAGGAATTAACTGACTATTGATATAAGGTTGCGTCACCTTGCAACTAAAAGTCGTCATAGTGACGATAGCTGTTGCTATCAATAGAAACGTATATTTTCTATAACAAAATATCATTCCAAACAATTTTTAAAGTTAGCATTATCCAAGTTTACTTTTTCTCTTCAACTATTAATTCATCATTTGCATCATACTTGTTTGTACCGAGTTTTTCCTGTAAACCTTGAAAGATAACATACAATCCAGGTATGACAAATACACCCAAAAATGTTCCGAACAACATACCTCCAATAGATCCAATACCAATGGATTTGTTACCATTCGCACCGACTCCAGTAGAGAATACCAACGGCAGTAAACCAAATATAAAAGCCAACGACGTCATCAATATTGGCCGAATCCTGATTTTGGCACCAGCAATGGCACTTTCCATCAACCCCATCCCTTCTCTTCTTTTTTCCAATGCAAACTCCACCATCAAAATGGCATTTTTGGAGAGTAGACCAATCAACATAATCATACAAATCTGTACGTAAATATTATCGTCAATATCAAACATCTTGGCAAAGACAAAAATCCCACAAAGTCCAATAGGTAAAGAAAATAAAACAGCCAAAGGCAAAACATAGCTTTCGTATAGTGCACTCAACAACAGATATACAAAACACAAACTCAATGCGAATATGACAATCGCCTGTGAACCGGTACTTTGTTCTTCTTTACTCATTCCACTATATTCAAAACTATAACCGGGAGGCAGATTAGTCGCCGCAACTTCATTGATAGCTTGCATAGCTTGACCAGTACTATAACCATCATTAGGAGAACCGTTAACGGATATGGCGTTGTACATATTGAACCTCGCCATCGTTGAAGGTCCATATACTTTTTTCATAGTTACGTATTCGGAAATTGGAGTCATAGTACCACTACTATTTCGAATTTTTACATTTGTCATTTGGCTTATAGTGCCTCGATACATAGTATCTGCTTGCAATATAATTTCATATTGTTGTCCAAACTCTGTGAAATTACTCACATACGAACTTCCATAATACACATTCAATAAATTCAAAATATCCAAAGGTGCAATTCCATTGTCTTCACACTTGGCTACATTCACATCCACTTCGTATTGTGGAAAGTTAGGGTTAAACGCGGTCGCAGCATATTGTATTTCCGAGCGACTATTTAGCACATTCAAAAATTTCTGAGAGACATTATAAAACTCCTGTACACTGTGTCCACCCCTATCCTCAATCTGAAAAGTAAATCCTCCACTTGTACCAAAACCACTAATCGTTGGTTGTTGCATAAAATTAACCGACACACCAGGTATATTTTTAGTTTTTTCCGTCAATTCCTTTATGACCATTCTATCGGTCACCCCGGGCCTCGTACTCCAATTACTCAAACGAAGAATAAGCATTCCATAGGAACTACCACTTCCTCCCAATTGGTTCTGTCCAAGTGTAGTCATTGTAGCTTGAATCTGAGGAATAGTGCGGCTGATACTATCAATTTGCCTATTGACGGCTTGAACCCTTTCTTTTGTAGCCGCGGCTGGTAAAGTAACATTTACAAATATTGTCCCCATGTCTTCCGCAGGAACAAAACTAGAAGGCATGCTTTTTATGATAACATAGAAACCTCCACCAAATATCAAAACGATCAAAATTGTCAACCATTTCCTTTTTGCCAAAGAGGCAACTGCA
>QFOI01000496.1 GCA_003241175.1 Pseudopedobacter saltans | reverse complement strand
CGACCACCATTTTGTAAGAACTTTTTTGCTTCGCAAAAATTTGCATTCGCTTGAACCTGTAACCCCGAAGCAAAGCTTCGAGGAATTCTTTAGATTAAAAATGCACCTATTAAAGCAACTGGAATAGAAAACAACACAACGAATGGATATACAAGACTCTCATAAAGACTTACCATTACCATATAAACCAAAACGATCCCAATAAGCATTGCTAAACCAAGGCTGCTGAACGCATCTCCTTGATTCTTTGCATCTCCTAAATAAATAAATAAATTGTGTCCCTTTCGGGAATGGAGTTTTGGCAATCTGGGTTTTTATATCAGAAATTACATCTCCTGATGGCCGACCGCTTGCGTTGGCAGTCACCGTAATAGAACTTTGTTGATTAATCCTTTGAAGAATTTGGGAAACATTTTCTAATCTTATATCGGCAACACGCCATAATTCAATTAATTGTCCATTAAGATTGTTCAATGCCAAATGTTTAACGGCATCTATATTTTGCTTATCTTTCCCTAAGCTTCAATTTTTACATCATAGGGTATTTCCATTTTGAATGTAATGGACATTATAAGCAAGAAAATGGATAATATAGAAACCTTTAAAAATTAGTTGATTTTAAAGTTCAACAAATCTAAGTGTATTTGCCTATTTATTTAAGAAAGAACTTGAAAACCCAGTCTTCGATAATGAGTAAGGTTCCTATCGAATGAAGCACGATGATTATAATTTTTTTATACTCATAAAAATTAGTCTAAAAACAGCTTAAGTTGTTTCAGAAATAAACGTCATCATCGGATTATGATAAGCACAGTAACTACCATTCCATTCGGGAGTTAAGTGCAATACGGTGATGCTGGATGCATAAAACTCAAGCTTCTTTAATCATGCTGTTTAGATATTCCAAATATGTAGCTTTTTTTAGCGAAGGTTTTACAATTCCATTCTTAACGGTCATTCCACCCTCAGATTTGTTCAATTCAGGGTATTTGTAATATTTATCACCATTCAATGTTTTCAACTTTGTCTAAAATGAAGGAATATGATAAAGAAAATCTCCGGATTATTAGCACTTTATATAAGTCTAATATCCATAAAATCCCAAGCACAAGTGGCATTGAGTGTACGAGTTGGAGTTCCAGCTCCAGTTGTCGTGGCACCGGTAGTGGTTAACCCTGTACCTGCGGTAGTTGAGACACAGCCAGTTGTTGTAGCACCGTGCCCTGTTGTTGCAGTAAGACCTGCGGTTATAGTACCTGCTCCGGCGGTAGTGGTTGCTACACGACCTCGGGTTGTTGTTCGTCCGGTAGCGGCCGTGCGCCCTGTGTATGTACGTCCGGGTAGAACGGTGATCGTCAGACGCTAGCAGGCCTGAAAACTTTATTTATGGCACCAACACATAGTTCCTTATGCGAACTATGTGTTTTCTTTTGGAAAAAAAACTTACTGTTTTTTTAGTGCGTCCAATACGGTTGGCAATGTATTGATGCCCCAGTGTTCGTAATATCTCCCATCTTTGATACGAACAATATCAATAACGGAAATATGGATTTCCTTCCCCGTGGGTGGAATGCCCAGCAAAGTTCCGGTCATCGTGCCGCTGATGGTTTTTCGGGTAGTTACCAGATCTCCCTCCGCAATTTGTTGAAAGACGGTCACCTTCAAGTCCGGCAAGGCAGGACGCAAAATATTGTTGAAGGTATGTATCATTCCGGCTGCTCCTTGCGATCCTTCAGGTGCGGAGTGGTTGACAAAATCTGGATGCATCAATTCATGGAAACTGTCAACATTTCCTTGTTCTATTACTTCTTTGTTGAAGCGGAGCACGACTTTTTTGTTTGCTTCTGTGTCCATATCCATTGCGTTTGTTTTCTGCAAAATTAAACCAAGCTTCCACATTATGCTTGCTGTAAATGTTCAATTCACCTGCCAAAATATTCAATACAGTCTGATAAGCCTTTTTCAGCCTTTCTAAACGGAACAACTTTGTACAAACAAAACACATTTCGTTATGTACAAAGTATTATTTTCTTTTCTGTTGATGTTAGTGAGCATGGCAGGATTTTCCCAAAACACCAAAGATCCTATTATTGGCAAATGGACAGACGATGCGCAGGACCGCACAATTGAGTTTGTAGCACAGGGCGACCATTTCAATGCGGTTATCCTAAAAGCCAAGGACGGCTCTCTGGTTGGGAAAACGCAGATTAGTGGCTTACAGAAAAATGGTTCCGATGCTTACAAAAACGGGACGATTTACGTCATCAAACAAGGTAAGACGGCAAGTTGTACCGCTAAAATCAATGGCAATAACCAGTTGGTCATTACCGGCAAAATGGGCTTTTTCTCTAAAAGTCAAACCTGGACAAGAACAAAATAGGTTTTCCGCCTTATTAATCAGATGCTATTCAG
>QFOI01000495.1 GCA_003241175.1 Pseudopedobacter saltans | reverse complement strand
GGCAACAAGTTTCTAGTTCGAATTGTGTTTGTTCATTTTCATTGTAGAACATTTTTTCTAATAGTCCATCTGGATATGGCTTCAAATAGTTGAACATATCTACCACAGGTCTTCCAGCCACGCCAATATGAACTAAACTAGCGCCATAAGTAGAAAAATTAATCGCCCGAATATCGTATTTGCCCGAATCTATCAGTTCGCGTAGAGTTTTGAACAAAAACTCCTCGATAGCAGACAGATCTTCACATTCATAGCCATCCTCATCAATTTTTTGGGCAAAAGTCAATTTTTGTTGATAAACAATTTGGTATTGCTTATCAAACAAAAACAACTTTTTATTGGTTTTTCCTACATCTAATATGGCGACAACTTCTATCTTACTCACAATCTTTATTCTTGTTCAACTATATTTCAATAATTTACACAACTATAATCCAGTAGCTACAGAGTGTAGTCCTCGTTCTTTGACCAATTCGTTCCTAATATCCAAACTATTAAATGCTTTTATAGGACTGAGCGCTGCGCCAGAACGCAATCTCGCTTCCGCCAACAATGGGCGTACATCCGTGCGATAAGCATCTTGGATAATTTCTTGCGCTAAGGCCACTTTATTATTGTTTTGAGCTTCTGTTAAAGCATTTTGGTCAATGATCAAAGCTTGCGCATAAGCTAATTTTATAGCTTCTACAGACTGTAACAAATCTTCAATTGGATCTTTAACATTATGCGAAGCGTCAATCATCCAACCGATATCAGTTGCATGGCGTTTACCTTTATGATCCAAACCTTCCACTAATTCATGGAAAATCAAGAACAATTGATACGGATTGATACTTCCAGCAGTCAGATCATCATCCGAGTATTTGGAATCATTGAAATGGAAACCCGCCAATTTATCTTCCATCAAAAGTAAAGAAACTATTTGTTCAATATTGGCACCAGGCAAATGGTGTCCAAGATCAACTAAAGTAACAGCTTTAGGTCCCAATTTAGAAGCAAGTAAATAAGACTGCCCCCAATCCGCAATAGTCGTAGAATAAAAATGTGGTTCAAAACATTTATACTCAATATAAAATTTCCAATCGTTTGGTAAAGCTTTATAAATTTCTTGCAAACTTTCTAGTGTACGTTCGAACGCACCACGAAAATTCAACTCTCCAGGAAAATCTGAACCATCAGACAACCAAAGACTTAATGCTTTAGAACCAAGTTTATCACCATGCTGAATCACTTCGATATTATGTTCAATTGCTTTTTGACGAATATCTTTATTTACATGATGCAAGGAGCCAAATTTGTAACTAAAATCTTGTCCTTTTTGATCCTGAAATGTATTGGAATTAACCGCATCGAAATGTAATCCTAGGTCTGATGCTTTCGCACGTAAAGCATCATAGTCTTGTGGAATATCCCAAGGAATATGCAAAGAAATAGAGTTGCAAGATTTGGTCAAATCATTTAACAAAGCCACATCTTCTAGTTTCTCATCAATGTTTCTAGGCTCTCCCGTTCCTGCAAATCGTCCAAAACGTGTACCACCAGTACCCAAAGCCCAACTCGGAATAGCTATTTGAAAATCTACCAATTTGCTTATTACCTCCTCAAAATTGGGAATGGAATCTTTCAAAACCTGAATCTTTTTTTGGTGTAAAGTCAACCCATCCGTATTAAGCGAATCTATTTTCTCCTTATCTAAAATCATATAACAAGTTTTTAATCGTCGTATTAAAGGTACAAAATACAATATTTATCTTACAAAACCCATCGCAACACCACCATCTACATTTAAAATATTTCCTGTAGACTTTTCCAACAAACCATTTAGGAAAGAAAAACAAGCATTGGCTATGTCTTCCGGCAAAATCATTTCTTTCAACAAGGTTCTGTTTGCATAGTATTGCGGTAATTCTTCCACCGTAATTCCATAGGCTTTGGCACGACCTTCCGCCCAACCACCGGCCCAGATATTAGAGTTGACAATCACTGCATCAGGATTAACCGAATTTACACGAATCTTGTCACCACCTAATTCCGCAGCTAACAATCTTGATAGATGCGCTTGTGCAGCTTTTGCTGAGCCATAGCCTACATTATTTGGTCCTGCAACTACAGAATTTTTTGAAACAATATTAATGATATCGCCTCCGATGTTTTGTTTTCTTAATATAGCAACGGCGCATTTAGAAACGATGAATTGACCTTTGGGCATTATATTGTACAAGAGATCCCAGTCTTCAATCGTATGTTCTGCAATAGGTTTGGAAATACTTAGTCCGGCATTGTTGACTATAATATCAATACCACCGTATTTTAAAGCAGCATATTCAAATGCTTTAGCGATAGAGTTCGCATCTGTAACGTCCATCAACACTTGATCAACTTGGTCTTTGGAAGAAATTTTGACTAATTCCG
>QFOI01000494.1 GCA_003241175.1 Pseudopedobacter saltans | reverse complement strand
ATTGATGCAAGAAATTATATCAATCCAGATGGAACGAGAGTTCAGTACAAAAATGTATTGCCCTCTTCCGAGTTAAACAATCCATTTTGGGATGTCAATAAGAATAAATCTTTTGATAAAACAAGTAATATTACAGGAAATGTTAACCTACAGGCTAATATAGCAAATGGATTAAGTGCTACTGTAATTTTTGGAATCAATCATTATTCTACACTTGGTACAATGGTGTATCATCCCTATTCTAGTGAAGCATATTCATTAGGGGGGTATATATCAACCTATGAAAATGATTTCAACGGAATAAATGGTACAGCTAGAGTTAATTATGTAAAGAAAATTGGTAAAACATTGAGTACCATTTTTGGTGGTATTTATCTTGAAGACAATTCTTCTGTTACTAATTCTCAAAGAGGTGAAAGATTTTATGAGCCTGATTTTATATCTATAAACAATACAGATCCTACCTCTCAATCCGCACTCCTTACACAAACCAAAATAAGGAAGGAACGTGGCTATGTTGGTTATACCTTTAATTATAATAGTTCTTTATATATTTCATTGAGTGGTACAAGAGAAGGTGTTTCCACAATGACATCTAAGTATTATGATGATCAACCATTTTTTAATTATGGGTCGGTGTCTGGTAGTTATATTTTGTCAGATATGCCTTTTATGCAAGAAGCTAAAAGTTGGATGAATTTTGCGAAGTTGAGGGCGTCCTATGCTACGACAGGGAAGGGCGTAATAAGACCTTATAAAATTGATCCGGCTTTTGGTGCCGTACAAACTACTGGTGGTGGGTATTCGTTAGGTGTAACTTTGAGTAATCCAAATCTAGTTCCAGAGTTGTCGAAAAGTCTTGAATTGGGTGGTGAGTTTCAGTTCCTAGATAACAGAGTTAGTGTAGATGTCGCTCATTTCAATACAAAAGTGAGTAAGAACATAATAGCACAAAGAATTAGTTATGGTACAGGTGGTATTCTACGCTATGCTAATGGTGGAGAATTGTCTTCTAGCGGATGGGAAATACAAGCAAAAGTAAATCCTATCAAAACGAAGGATTTGTATTGGAACATTATCATCAATTTTGATAAAGCAAGGACTAAAATAACTAAATTACCTGGTGATTTGCCATACTATTATGATTCGGATACATGGGTATTTGGAAGCGTTAGATCACAAGTTGGAGTCGGACAATCATTAGGTAATCTTTCAGGTTTTAACTTTGAGCGTAACAAAAATGGAGATTTACTTATCTCTCCAACAACAGGTTTGCCAACCGTTAATCAAACAGACTATGTTGCTATTGGTGATAGACAGCCAGACTATAAAGTAGGCATAGTCAATGATTTTAACTATAAAGGATTTGGACTAACATTTAATTTGGATATAAGAAAGGGTGGTGATGTTTTCAATGCTAACCAAGAAATGATGATGATTAATGGTATTAGTAAGAGAACTCTTGATCGAGATCAGCCTAGAGTTATTAAAGGCGTGTTGAGAGATGGATTGGAAAATTCCTCTAATCCAACACCTAACAATATTGCCATAAATCCATATTACAGAAGTAATTACTATAATGGAGTTATTTCGGAATCGGATTATATTGAAAATGTTAATTGGTTAAGAATGAGAGACATTACGCTTTCTTATGCCATTTCATCTAAAACATTAGCCAAGCAGAAGTTTTTCAAGGCGGCGACTTTTTATGTGACAGCTACAGACGTATTCTTAATAACAAACTACTCAGGTATAGATCCAAACGTTAATGTTCTTACTGCTTCCAACGCTGCTGGTTATGGTGGTGCAGGCATTGATTATGGTGCCATTCCTAATCCTCGTGCTTTTAATTTTGGAATGCGTTTGTCCTTTTAGTAATAGTTAATACAAAATCAATATGAAAAAGATTTTAAACATATTATTTCTGGTTGTTTGCCTTGTTAGTTGCAAAAAATTCATAGATATTAATTCGGATCCAGATACAACACAGAACCCGTCAAACAGTTCTGTCTTACCCGCCGTCCTGGCATCCATTCCCACCAATATGCAATCAGATGGTCTATTGTATGTTGCTAAGTACACCCAAAATTGGTTAACGGGTTCTTCCGCAAATGCCAATGTATGGGATCAGCAAGGATATTCGTGGTCCGGTGCCGTGGCAGGTGGAGCATGGACGATGACTTACGTTTCCTTTGGAAAAAATTTGAGTTATTTAATGGAAAATGCTGTTAAGACTAATCAGCCGGAATTTTTGGGTGTTGCTTTGGCATTAAGAGCCTATTCTTTCCAACATACTACTGATTATAATAGTGATATTATTTTTCATGATGCATTTAAGGATTCACTGTTTAGTTTTAAATATGAAGGGCAAGATACCAGATACAAAGGGGTAGACTCTATTTGTCGTGAAGCCTTGACTTACTTAAATCAGGCCATT
>QFOI01000493.1 GCA_003241175.1 Pseudopedobacter saltans | reverse complement strand
GATGTGGCAAAGTTAAATTTAAAAATTGTTTATTAGTCATAAAGTTTTTATTGGCTTAAAATTGTTGCAATTGGTATTGCCTTTAGACAATGGGTTTTATTTTTCAAGAGGTGAAAGTCTTTTGAAAAATCTCCCAGTTTATCATTTATTTCATTTTGCCACTCTACACTAAAAAAATGAGGGTAAGAAGCAATCAAATGTAAAATCATAATGTGATGTGTATAATTAAACGTTGCACCATTTACCTTTTTGTTAACTAAACTACGCAATTGAAAAAGGGCATCTATAAAAACGAATATGTTATCTTCATTCCTGAACAAGACTGATTCCTGGGGATTAGAACCTGAATGTTTAAAAAAGTTTTTTGCTCTATGGGTGCCATCGTACCATTTTTTTTGATCTTCAGGATTTGGGTCCCTCCAGCTCATTGAGTTATAAATTGCATCGTAATTTTTAAGTATACTCCCAGATTTACCATTCAACACCCAAAAAATTTCTAACGCTGAATGTGCTAAATTGTGTATTGATATAGGATCCTCACCTTTAAAATACATGCGGATTGCTTGATCTATTTGGCTTTTAGCAACATCTATTCTTGTTATTGCATATTCTTCCGTATCCATAATATTTATCTTTAATTTGTGTTGTTATTTTGTCCCATATTTTTATATTATCAAATCAGAAGTTTATCATTCATTTAGTTAATTTGTTTATTTGTCTATTCACATATGCTAAACTCCAGCCACACCCAAAAACTTTCCAAATATGACCGAATCTCACAACACAAAATGGTTATCGTACCAACAAGCTTCTGAGTGGGCCCAATCTCAAAATATTATGACTTACGACCAGTGGACCGCTCGCTGCGCTACTGGTTTACCTGATGGTGTGCCTGCAGACCCTGAGACTGTCTATAAGAATGAGTTCATAGGTTGGCACGAGCTCTTAGGGGTGCAACTCTCCCGCGATGGTCGTAAGGTGTTCTGGAGTTACGAGAGGGCGCGCGATTGGGCGAGGAGTGCGGGGGTTAAGACAGGGGTTCAGTGGGAACAGATGTCGAAAGACAAGGTATTGCCTATTGGAGTTCCAGCGCAACCTTACAAGGTTTATAAGGGTAAGTTTAAAAATTGGGGCGAATTTCTTGGCACCGGTCATGTTGCAACTAAAGACAAACCTTTTGTGTCGTATGAAGAGGCAAAAAATTGGGCCCTACTCAACAAAATTACCAGTTTACTTGAATGGAAAAGCAAACGTAAGGAGTTGGCTCCAGAAGGTATTCCTGCTCACCCTGACAGAGTTTACAAAGAGTTTACAAATTGGGGTGAATTTCTAAGAACGGGGCGAATTGCCAATAAAGATAGAGAGTTTCTCTCATATGAAGAAGCGTCAGCTTGGGCGCAAGAAGAAGGGATTGGTTCACCTGAAGAGTGGTATTACAAATCTAAAAAGGATTTTCCTAAAAATATCCCCGTTGCACCCCATCAGATTTATGGTAAAGAATTTCGTTGGCACAAATTTCTTAATTATCAAGGAAAACGATATTTTGGACGAAATAAACATAGCAACGAGAACTGTTTACCTTATTCAGAAGCCTTAAATTGGGCTCGTAACCAAGGGATTTGTAGCTCAGTGGAGTGGCAAAAACGATGTAGAGATCAGTTGCCACAAGGTATCCCTGCTTATCCTCATAAGGTTTATTCGGAATTCACCAATTGGGGAGATTTCTTGGGGCTACAGATAGTTCATGGTATGTCTAAAATAGAAAGAATGATGCGCTATGTTTTGGAAACCGCATTAAATGACCAATCTGTAGACTATTCACAACCCATTATTACCGATCTAAGCGGAAAGAAACACCGAGTGGATATGTGCTTCCCATCCATAAATTTAATTGTTGAGTATGATGGTTCTTATTGGCATCAAAACAAGCAGACATCTGATGTAAAAAAAACAAAAGCATTATTGAATAGTCAAGAAAAATGGCAAGTAATTCGGGTGCGAGGCAATCCTTTACCATTGCTAAGAGAAGACTGGGATGTGTCTGTTGATGAAACAGATTGCGCCGCAACACAAATTTTTACTGTGTTACAGCATCTATTAGAATTAAACCATTCCAATAAGATAGATTTGACCAACGATGTTTGTACCAATATAAATCAATGGAATATAGAAAAAATATCAAAAATCAACTTTCGGAAAATCCTAGAAAAATATGACAGTTTTAAATCATATGAAGAAGCAGTAGCTTGGGCGAAAGAGCATAAAATAGAAAGCGGTCAGGAATGGAAAGAACGATCTAAAAATGGTTTAAACCCAGGTTTCCCATCTTGTCCTGCAACATCATATGGAGTTTTATTTAAAGGGTGGGGCGATTTTCTTGGCACTGGTAGAATTTGTCGAAACAGACAAAATATTGTGTCTTATGAAGAGGCATCTAAT
>QFOI01000492.1 GCA_003241175.1 Pseudopedobacter saltans | reverse complement strand
AAGGGCGATTAAAGATATTTGTTCATGACAAAGAAGAGCTCGATATACTTGTGGATAGACTCATGGAACTACAGGGGTTGCAAAAAGTAAGTCGATTTGATGCAGAAGATAAGGTGTAAGTATATAGATTCTCAATAACAAAAAAGCCTCGATGAAAATCGAGGCTTTGCTTTGCAATACAGAATTAAAACTATTTGTTATTGAACTTATACAACAAACCTGCACCTATGATGGATTGGGTTTGTAAACGTGCTCCGTTTTTGTTGGGTCCGAAAAGACGTGCTTTGTCGTCGTAGATCATATTGAAATTCCATGTGGCGGACAATACACTTGAAATTTTTAATGCGAACATATTGGTCATGTAGAAATACATGTTTCCTGGTTTATCCAGATAATCGGAATAAAGTTCCGCATGTCCAATATAACTCAATGTTTTTGTCAAATTCTTTTTGTAATCTACACTGGCAAATGCACCAATCTGAAATTTTGTAGACTTACCTGTATCAACGCCATATAGACCTTGAGCGTTCAATATTTTATCATTTACAATGATTAGCCTTGCTGTGGCAGGAGATATGTAAAAAGTAAAGTCTTTGTTAGTCGCTGGATGCCATGTAAAGCCAGGTCCTAGAGATACATAAGCAGGAGCTAAGAAATTGGAAACGAATGTTTTGCTGCCATCACTGTTGTAATTGTATCCTTTCAATGCTTGAGAACGGAAATTAAACAATGCCCCGAAATCCCAGTTGGGGTTAAGCGCATATCCGTAACGCGACATTAGATTGATACGGTCATCATTCTTTCTACTGCCAAGACTTGTTGTGTTGATATATCCAAAATTGAGATCCAAAGAGTTGTCCCAAGAATGTTTGCCTTTTTTATAATAAGCATGAAGGTTGACAAATGCATTGATGGAAAGCGCATAATCATCACCACCTGCAGCCCAATTACTCAAAGACGTCTGTGCTCCGTTGAGGTTGAATATGCCGCCTACTAGCCATGGCTTGTTAGTGGTGTCAGCTGCATCCTTTGTGATGGTTTGTTTGGATGCATTGACGACGTCTTTACTCACTTGGGCGTCAGCCAAGAAAACAGTAGATAAAAGAGAAAGTGTAAAAACAACTTTTTTCATGTTGATTTATAGTTGGTTAACAAAAAATGGTTTCTAAAACAGTAAGGCTGTTCAATGTCTTAAAGTTTTCGATATGTATTTTTAAATAGTTCTGCAATGATCGTGAAATATAGGTTCGTCCATCTCCGTTAAAACTTATATTGGTCCAATCCTCACAATATAAAATGTCGTGTACAAACTTTGCATGCGTGCCTTTGAGATACAAAGGATGCAAGGGTACTTGCGAAGAAAAACATCCCTTTTCGAAGTCTAAAACGTTAAAATTAGTAACATCGTATTTGCCTGACAAACTAAATCCAATTTTTCCCAGGATTTTGAGGGTGAAATAGACAGGAATGTTGGAAACCTCGACGGACGGCAATCTATCCAACAATAAAAAAACACTTTCCATCTCTTCAAAAAAATCAGGGTCAGCTTCTGGTTCTTTGATTAATTTGTCTGCAAGTTCAGCACAATAGGTTGCTATGGTGTGCCTAATAACTTCTGAATACATATTGGCATACACAGAATGCCATTGATATTCCTTGATGTATTGAAGTTCTTTCAGCGAATTTTGATACACTTCTAGATCCAAAATGGCTCCAGGTTGGAAATACTGTATCTGGGCGGATCGTCTTTTGCTTTCTTTTCTAACTCCTTTGACAAGATAATGCTGCATGCCAAAGAGTTCCGTATAAATATGGGTGATTATACTGGTCTCACCATATTTTAAAGTGCTGAGAACTATGCCTTTGGTTTTGTGTAACATGTAAACTATAAAGCCAAACGCTTAACGCCTAATGCTCAAAAGAGGCATTGTGCATTAAGCGTTTGGCGGTTTATGTAAAAACTATCCTTCGAAACTACTGTAGAAATAAGGCGTTTTCGCCTCAAACTCTGCACTACAAGTATCTACCATTTTGTAAACACGGGTAATGCCAGCTGCCTTACGTTTTTCATACACTTGGTCTTCTGTACATTGTCCTTGTAGGATTTTTGCTAATTGAGCATCTCCAAAACCGTCCTTTTTAGCATCTTTCAAAAGATTTATAGGCAAAGTTTCAATAGTGTATTGCGCAATTTCTTTTTCCAATAGGCAAAGATTGTTCAACTGGTTGATGAACCATTTGTCAATACGAGTGGCTTGACAAACCGTTTTAACAGTTACGCCGCGCATCAATGCTTCTTTTATCTTGAATATACGATCCCATTTTGGGATTTTGATATATTCGATCAATTCTTCTGCTTTGTATTCTTTTTCGGAATATATACCCAAACCTAAAGCCTTGTTTTCCAAACTTTGGCAGGCTTTCTGGATAGCTTCGTTGAAACTTCTTCCAATA
>QFOI01000491.1 GCA_003241175.1 Pseudopedobacter saltans | reverse complement strand
GGATAGTCCAAATGAGATAGGCAAGTCCGTTTCCATGGTTATTTTCTTTCTTAATTCTTGCACCCATTTCCAACAACCAAAAAAACGATCCATTCCGGACACGTCAATATAATGTTCGTCAATACTCGCTTTCTCAACGACAGGAGCTTCAGATTCGATGATTTCGGTTACGATCCTGGAATATTTGGCATATTCGTCCATATCCCCACGCACAACCTCTGCTTCTGGACATAATTGCCGAGCCAAACGCATCGGCATCGCACTATGCACGCCAAACTTGCGTGCTTCATACGAACAAGATGCAACGACTGCCCTGTCAGAAAAACCACCTACCAATACCGGTTTTCCGATCAGATCCGTCCTCTTTTTTCGTTCAACAGAAACAAAAAAAGTATCAAGGTCGCAATGGACAATATGTCGGTCTTTTTCCAAATGAATTGATCGTTTTTTACAACTCAAAAATACTAAATATTTTAGCAAAATAAATCAACAAGCAACATATTTACTTATCAACATTTATAAAAAATGCAGCTTGCGTTTATAGGCAACCTGCATTCCAATATCGAAATTTATATACTATCTAATTGATAAACATCCACTTAAAACCAAACCTAATCCACGTACCAGCACCAGGATAGTGAGGACCATAGAAATTATACTTGTTGAATCCAAAGCCATTCGCCTTAGAGTAATTCATCGTATTGAGATTACTCACCTGACCAAAGAACCTAAAGCGAGTGATACGGAAATTAAGATAATAAGACACATCAGGTCGATTGTTGACCGTATACTCATTTTGATAAAAGAATTGCCCTGTAAACGGCGAATAGTTATCTGCTTTGTACGAACTGAAATAACGAGCTTCGATCCCAGTAGCCAAAAATAAGTTTTTGAAAAAATTAGCCTCATAACCGATACGATGACGCATGATTATGGTCGGCATATTGACGGGGGCATTACCGGCTTTTGTCTGCACATACGCTTCAAAATACCATTTGAAATGTTTGGAAAGGCTTGTTTCTTTTTCTGCTCCCACCTGCAATACGTTGAACGCTCCACTACTTTGATTGGCCGTAAAGAAATCACTGAAATACGTATAATTCGTATAAAAAAAATAGTTACCTATCAAAGTCAACTGCAATTTCGGAATATACAAGCGCCCAAATAGTTTCGTTATGTTTTCCTTGCCCCAGTCCGAACCATTTTTTATCACTGGAAAATTGGACTGTGCAGTATAAGAACCAGTATCTGATGTATTATTGAAAGACAGATTTCCACTATTGGCAGTGGTACCATATATAAACGAAGTGGTACGGTTGACATTCTGTCCACCGACTTCCAACGAGCCAAGATTGGCCACATTTCGCTTAAGACTTACAAACATAGAATAATCTCCAGCATAAGTACCAGTAGCGTACAATTTACCAAGTGCCTCTAGCTCCCATTTTTGATTTTTGGTACGGTTACGATATTCTGCGCCTACGTATATATTATTGAAATTTCGTTTAAATCCATTTCCAAAATTTCCTGTCAACGCCTGCAAACCTCCGTCGAGCTTGAGATATTGCCATTGGTTTTTCTTGTCAGGATAGAAATACACTGCGAACATATTGTTGAGTTCGGTCCATTTATCCTGAAATTTGACGGTATCGTTGGTTGCCAGATATCCGTAATAATCCAGATAATCCGCAGCCACTGGATTGGCATCTATATATTGGTAATTGTAGCTGGAAAGTTGAAACAAATGCTCCAATCTTAAACGAGGATAAAACAGCATAGTTGTCGTGGAATCTCCCACAATAGAATCCTGTTGTCCAAAATCATAGGAATGTCTAAAATAGATATTCCTATCAGAAAACTTATTTCCGGTACTGATGGTTGTATTGAAAGGACTTCTGCTAGAAGCACCAGTCCCGCCAAGACGTGTTGCAATACCATTCAGTCCACTCAGTCCATTGGAGATAAGTGAAGAATCAGACACCACACCACCATTAGCCGAAGCATTCAAAGAATTGTTGACAAATATTAGATTGTAACTGTAACGCTTGTTTTTACTTTGAGAGGCAACGTTAAAACGTACATTACTATTGTTGGAATTTTGGCTTCTGTAGGCACCTGGGCTATTGGTCAAGCGAAATTCTACTGCAAAATTGACACGGCTATTTCTGTTTTGCGTATGCAAAACATCAATCCACTGTTCCGAATTGGCCCCCATTTCGTACGCCAAACTCGTATAAGGTCGAGTCGACGTGAAATACCTTGTACCCTCCAATGTATATCTAAATACGTCCATGGCATGAAATCCCGCATCCCAACCCGTGGTCATTCTTGGAGAAAACAACAATGATCTTGCTGGTGTTCCCATATTACCCAAATCCGTATAGGTAAATGGCAGAGGAGATATCTTATTGAAATCATTGATGGAAGAGTCCATCTTGTAATAGTGGGAGGAATCGTAATATC
>QFOI01000490.1 GCA_003241175.1 Pseudopedobacter saltans | reverse complement strand
TTCATCTTGGAACAAGAGTTGGATTGGGTAGCGCTTTCTTTTGTTAGAAAAGCAGATGACATGGTAGATCTACGCAACCGTGTTAATGCTAAAAATAGCAAAACAAAGATCATGGCGAAAATCGAAATGCCGTCCGCTGTAGATGACATTCGCAATATCGTCAACGAATCCGATGGCGTGATGGTTGCTCGTGGAGATATGGGTGTTGAACTTCCTGTGGAAAAAGTTCCGATGGCTCAACGTGAAATCATTCGTGCTTGTGTACACAGATCCAAACCTGTAATCGTCGCTACACAGATGATGGAAAGTATGATGACCAATGTCAAACCTAATCGTAGCGAAATCACCGACGTTGCCAATGCTGTGATGGAAGGTACCGACGCTGTGATGCTAAGTGGTGAGACGGCTATGGGACAGCATCCAATATTAGTAGTAGAAACCATGCGAAAAATCATCATGGAAGTTGAAAAAACAGAATATCCTTACGACCGCGAAGGTGATGTCGTACCTAAAGCGACCTCTCCTACTATATTGGCAGATGCCATCTGTTTCAATGCTTGTAAAATTGCTAAAGAAACACACGCTAAGGCTATCATCGGTATGACGGCAACAACTAGAACCGCACATCGCCTAAGTAGCTACCGTCCAAGCGTGCCATTGTTCATCTTTACAAAAAACAAATATGTCGTTAATCAATTGAGTCTTAGTTGGGGTGTGCGCACTTTCTTCTACGATGATGAGATTTCCTTGGACAATATCATCAAAGACCAGATTGAAATTTTGAAAGAAAAAGGATATTTGGATGATGGCGATGTAGTTGTCAATACAGGAAGTACACCTGTAGTCAAACAAAGACCTACCAATACTTTAAAAATCAGTATCGTAGGGGAAGATTAATGTAAAGTAAAAATATATTGAAGAAGCGCCGATGAACTATTGTCCATTGGCGCTTTCTTTTACTTATTGAAAATAATTTTGTTTTGGTTGTATCTTTGTGCCACTCGGAACCAATGGATAACAATCAAACAAAAAAAACATTTTGGAAAAAGGGCTGGGTTAATTTTTTAGTTAATCTCATCGGAATTTTGATAATCATTCCATTAGCACCTTTCATTTGCAGGTTTATACCGCCTCTTTTAGTTGGGGATTTCAATTTTGATATTGTCTTATCTCTTTTAATTGCCATTTTGGTGGTAAGGCTTTTCATTTGGTTGCTAAAACCGATGATATTGCCATTGTTCGTAGTTGCTTTTATTTTCTTTTTTTACGAACAGAAAAAGGGAACTTTTACTATCAAAGACACACTTAAATCCTACCAATTCCTTGTCTTGCAAAACTTTGGGATTAAAGAAAAAAAAGCGACAGATATCCTCAATCTGAAACCTGCTATGTTTGAAAACATCCAAAGTAGAATGGCTCGGATTGTACAATCCAAAATGAATTTTAAAGATTCACTGGTTCGGAATTTTGCCATTACACATTCCTTGGATTATTTCAAAGAGTACAAAGCCAAATATGGCAATCTAGCTCGATACTTTTCTTTGTTCAAATATATCAACCAACATTTCAACTACGTTTCCGATCCATCCCGTGACGAATATTATGCAACGGCACGAGAGACAATCCTAAATGGGTTTGGTGGAGATTGTGATGACCACAGCATCTTAATGGCTAATTGCATGATGTCAATTGGCGCCAAATGTCGATTGGTGGTAGTGGAAAACCACATGTATCCCGAATTGTTGATTGGTAGCAAACAAGACTTTCTTGTGGCGCAGCAAGCCATCATACAGATGTTTTCCAACTATCAGATAACGGGAATCTATTACCACGAAAACAATGGCGAATATTGGATTAACCTTGATTACACGGCACGCTATCCTGGCGGACCTTACATGAACGACAAAGTCAAACTAGTCATTGACCTTTAGCCTTAAACTGATAAAATTTGCGTAAATTTGTAGATTGCAAATAGAAAGGAATTACCATGTTATCTAAAAAAACCCAGTATGCTTTCCAGGCGTTGATGTATCTGGCTCAAAATAAAAAAAGCGGACCTATCCTTATCGCCGAAATAGCTCAGAAGAAAAAGATTCCGTTGAAATTTTTGGAAAACATTCTACTCGAAATGCGCAAGGACGGTATTTTGGAAAGTAAAAAAGGAAAAGGCGGTGGTTATTTTCTAGCCAAACCACCTGAAAAAATCGTACTTGCTGATGTCATGCGACTAATTGAAGGGCCAATATCACTTTTACCTTGTGTAAGTAAGTTTTTTTACGAAAAATGCGCTAACTGTGATGAAAAGACTTGCGGTCTTAGGAATGTATTGATCAATGTTCGTGATGCTAATCTGGCAATACTGGAACATCAAAGTGTGGCCGACATCGCAGGATTAAATTAGTTTCGCATGTTGATACCAAGCATTGTTTCGATAGTACTTATTACTTTTTTTGTCTTCTATGTTCG
>QFOI01000489.1 GCA_003241175.1 Pseudopedobacter saltans | reverse complement strand
GGATTTCCAGCTTGTATGTGTTGGAGTTTGGGGATAAATATGTTCAATGGAAACCTTGTCTTTTTCACTCTTTACAAATAGCCTCCAATCAATCTTTTGACTTCCTCTTTGCCTCACCTTTTCCATTTCATATTCATACAAAAAATATCGAAGTCCATTCCAATAATAAAAGCCTCCTCCGCTTTTAAATTTCTTGTCAATAAACTTTTGAAAGTATGTATAATCGAAAAAGGTTTCTTCAGAGTTTTCAGGGGTGTAAAAACAGTAGTTCATTCTATCATTCAATCGCTGGATAATAGTTTCAATGGTTAATTCGCCGTTACGCAACTGTCTTGCAGCTCGATAAAATTCACTGTTTCTATAAGTAGAAAAAGCCCGGCTAAGCCGGAATGTGATAAATATAAAACGCTCAATTGCTTTAAATAAGTTAATTCGTTTACTCGAATTAATATCCTTGTTTAAAAAAGATACGGTTACAAGTGGACGGAAGTAAATTATACCAATTCTGTTCAATCGGTCTATCCATAGGCTCTCCTGGGTAGTCAAGTCTGGATTGTTTACCGGATTATGTGTATTATACCAATGAACAGCAGCAGCTTTTAAACTGTTTACATAATCTTCGATTTCTTTAGGAGAAAGTCGAGAACGCAACACTGTTATTTCATCTTCTCCATTAATATCAACCTCTTCCTGGTCGGTATCTTCATCCTCTCTAACTTCTTCAAAATCCTGTAAAGAACTAACTCTCACTTCTGTTTTTGCATAAATATTTTGTGGTGTAAATTTCTGCTCCAACAAAAACCTGATATAATCATCGCCTTTTTCTCTTGTGTATTGAAAATACATTATCCAATGGGCTACTAAAAAATCATCGTCGTTGAGTGGATTTTGTTTATTTCGTCCAAGCTGGTAATAGACTTCTTTCCAAGCATCATTGATTTTCTCTCTCAAGGAATTTCGCTCGTCATTTTTGAGCTCATTCTCATCGTACAAAGTGGTTAAATATATTAAGCGATTTTTAAGAAGTTCTAAATTTGATAGCTTTTTTCCACGATTATTCATTGTTTCAAATGCAACGAAAACATCAAAATCATCGCTTATCTCATAAACATTAAACATTAGGTTTTGCGTGACCTTTTTGAATAATGCTTCAATTTCATTTAAGCCATATTGGTCGAAATAAATTTGTAGATTTTCTTTGAAAAACCTTTTGGCATTTTCAAGATTGAGGGTGTAGAAAGTTTCTTGAATTGTTCCGCTATTGGGTTCTAAAAAAATTCTATGTCGTAAAAATTTGAAACTTGGATTATCAACCTCGTAGCCAAATTTGTATGTCTTAATAATAAATTGCGGTGGTTTTTCAATTACTAAATATTCTTCCTTGATGGCTTTTAAACTAAAAGAACCAAGATAAATATCTTCATCCTTTTTACCCTTGTTTTCAGGTATAGCTTTGAGTTGTTCCGAAATAGCTTGTATAAAAACTACAAATGTTGTCAATCTTTGTTGACCATCAACAATATGAAAAGGTTTGAAGCCTCTATCTTCAATTAGCCAACGCTCATCATTCCAAATACTCCAGGTACTTTTATCTACTTTTTTTAAGGAGAGTAATCCTGTATAATGAAATCTATCGGCAGGAAGATTAACTAAATCCTCCCAAAAATCTTTTAGTTGTCGTGTAGTCCAGGCGTATCCACGCTGGTAGTCTGGTATTTTAAATATTCTGTCCTTAAAAATACTTTTTAGCGGTTCTAATTCATTCATTGTTTATTATCTGTCAATTATGTTTGGTTTTACTTTCAAAAGTACAAATTAAATCCCTTGTTATAACTTCCTTACGCCAAATCCTGCCTTTCAAAGCCAAACCCTGCAACATTGTCAAAGGCATCTGCTTATGCTCCTAATTTTAGGCTTCAAGTAAAATTCTAAACAAAATTATAGTATGAGTACACAGCAAAAAGACCTGTCGTATTTCAGGTTACGACTGCAAGAATTATTAAACAGCAGCTTCCCCGAAAAGGCACACGACCAAAAATTCATAGACCAACGGTCTTCGTGGGCTGCCAATGCTTATGAGGGTGCTTTCCGTTCGGGAAACACCGTTGAGCAATGCAACGAAATAGCCAACTACATACTTTTTGAGGGCTTACACTTCTCCAAGTTCGACACTGTTTTCAAAGTGGTATGCAATGAGTTTGATACCATAATGGCAGATGAGGAACTGCGACCGTTCGCCCTCAAAATGTTTTCTGTTTGTGAGCCTGTTTTCGCAGGATATAAATTAACCGATGATTTCGCTTACGGGTATGAGTTTGATGTACTCTACACTGAACTGACCGGAACCATCGCAATATGGATTGAGGATAATGGGCTTCAGTAAGCGGTTCCATCTCCAACAGAATATTGATGCCCTGCGAATTGTTTTTAAACTGGAAAAGGAGAAACGGCAAGCCACCGTAGGCGA
>QFOI01000488.1 GCA_003241175.1 Pseudopedobacter saltans | reverse complement strand
ATAAATACTAGAAAACATATTTTACAGTTGTTAAAGCATAATACCTCTCAAGAATAAATAAGCTACAGAAAAGTAAATCAGAATACCTGTCACGTCTACAAGCGTTGCCACGAATGGCGCTGAAGACGCAGCGGGATCAGCACCAATTTTTTTCAATAGAATAGGAAGCATAGAGCCGGAAAAAGTACCCCAAAGCACAATTCCCAATAAAGAAATAGCTACAGTTCCAGCAATGAGAATCCAGTGAGGTCCATAAATATCGTCAAAAACACCATGGGACATCAATATATGCCATATCCAAATCCTTACAAAGCCTATGATTCCCAAAATACTACCCAAAACGATTCCACTAAGAAATTCCCTTCGCATCACTCTCCACCAATCCGAAATACTTACATCACCAACTGCCATAGCTTGTATAATCAACGTAGATGCTTGTGAACCGCTATTTCCTCCGCTAGACATAATAAGCGGGATGAACATCGCCAATATAGTAGCTTTGGCAATCTCATCATTGAAATATGCCATGGCTGTTGCCGTCAACAACTCACTTATAAATAATATGATCAGCCAGCCGGCCCTTTTCTTTATTAGTTGAAAAAATGGCGTATCCAAATAAGGTTGGTCCAGCGCCTCAGTACCGCCCATTTTTTGCATATCCTCGCTGAACTCCTCGTTGGTCACCCAAAGTATATCGTCAATCGTCACAATACCCAATAAGATATCATGGTCTCCCGTAACGGGAATGGCAACTCTATTGTTCTTTTTGAAAATCTGACTTGCGTGTTCCTGATCGTCTGTGGCTTTTAAAGAAATAAAACGATCGTCAATAATATCCGCGATTAACGCGTCGGGGGATGCCAATATCAAATCTCTTATACGGAGATCATCTATCAGCTGTCCTACTTTGTTGATAACGTAGATAACATCAATAGTTTCTGAGTTTTTACCTACTTTTCTGATTGTTTGGAAAGCTTCTTTAACTGTATCAGTTTCGTACACATAAACATAATCCGTTGTCATCAGACGACCGACACTGTCTTCAGGATAACCCAACAATTTCAGTGTAACTTTAACCTCAGAAGGATCTAGCAATTTAAGTAAATCCCTAAGCTGGTCATTGGGTAGCTCTTCCAAAAACTCTGTTCTGTCGTCTGGGGGAAGATCATTTAGTAGTTCGGATGTCTTTATGGGCGACAGTTCAGAGATGATTCTTTTCTGTATGGAAAAATCGAGCATTTTGAATACACTTGATGCTCGGTGCGTTGACATCGCCGATACGATTTGACTTTCGTAATCTGGAAATTCTTCTATCAAATCAACGACATCACTAATATTTTGCTCGTTAAGAAAAGAGGCGATTTCAAGTTTTTCGCCATTTTCGACCAATGCTTCAAACTGTTCAGCGATAGATTGTGGTTCCAATTCGTAAGTCATGCGCGCAATTTACTCAATCCAATCCAAGATTATTCCTATCATTTAGGATTTTGTTTAACAATTAATATGAACAATATACGTTTTTGCTTAGACGGATTCTTTTAAAATTAATTATAAGTTAGATGAACAAATTAGGTTTAGGTTTATTAACGGGTTTCATACTCTTTTTTTCCATAAGTGCTAAGGCACAAGAATTTGAAGAGTCTTCCAGTGACCATGATGAATTGCCTTATTATTTTGGCTTAACGTTTGGATATAATAATTCTTTTTTGCATACTCTCCGAAATCCAAACTTCTACAATTCGAGCAATTCTTTTAGACATGTAGAACCTAAAGGAAGTGGTGGTATTGAACTAGGCTTGATGGGAACATTAAAACTAGCAGATCATTGGGAACTACGTACAGTACCAAAATTGATCATTGGTGGATCAAAGTCACTTACCTATTATTACAAAAATGGAATGGAACCTGCTGGTGCGACGATCAATACCTCTACTGATGGCGTTGGCGGCTATGCAGAAACTATAAAACTTCCACAGACAACAGTTTCAGTTCCTATCCACGTTAAATTTTCGTCTGATAGGATTGGAAATATCCGAGGATACATTTTCGGAGGTCCTAAATACGAAATTAACCTTTCGGGTAATGGCGAAGAATACACTAAAGATAGGGAGTTAAGCGGTAATCAAAGTTACCAAGCACCACAATTCAGAAAAGGAAGTTTTGGTATGGAAGGAGGATTAGGTGTTCATATCTATCTCCCATTTGCAGTCATTTCTCCAGAGATAAGAATGAGTACCTCTTTACAAAACGATCATTTAAGAGACGTAGGAAATCCTTATTCAGCGGCATTTGGAGGAATGAGCCAACGTATGTTGTCATTCTCCATTAATATTGAGCAGTAACATATTCGGCTTAATATTTGTCACATTGTTAACGCACAAAAAATTAAGAAGTGATATTAAGCAAACACAACGTCTTACTTTTAACGACATCATTGTTGCTTTCTTTTTGTTTAACAAAAGGAAAGTCTCAGACTTTCTGGGAG
>QFOI01000487.1 GCA_003241175.1 Pseudopedobacter saltans | reverse complement strand
GATTCTTTTCCTCGTTTTCCTGATGATATGTGGCTGCAACTTTTTGTCGAAAAATGAACCATCTTTTTCTTGATTTTTCCTAAATGCACAACGGGTTATGGTAATATAGGTGTTAGATTTATAGATAGTCAAAAAGAAAAATCAAAGAATACTTTTCTTTTTGAATCCTATATATTAAAAGCATTTGATGAGAATAAAGGACGTTTTTTTAAAAGAATAATTAGTGAAGAAAAATATACTATAAACGATATTGAAACTAACTCATTATCAATTTTTTCGATGCTATTGCAGCAGTATATATCTATATCTGATTCGGATTTGAAAGATACTATTCCTATTCTGCCGAAAGGATGAGTAAAGCAGTTCTTGTGTCTTCACTGCCGCCCGTCCGCTATGAAGTGGACCAATTTAACATAACGGGGTTATGGGCAACGTGTTGACTGTAATGACCTGTTATGTTATTTTGGGTGCAATTGTGGAGGGGCATAAAGTATTTTTTGTATGTCAACGTATCATATTTTTTAAATCGATAATTGAAGTTCCTTTTTAACTAGTAATTCGCTAACTTTATAGTATCATTTGAGTAATAGGTAGTAATTCGGTTAGTATGAAAAATTCGTACTATACTAGTAGTTGATTATCATGTATTTATGTCAATAGGATCGGACGGAGTCCGATCCTCTCTTCAAGAGTTGAAAAAGATATAAAACGTGCTAAATCCTTCGATTTTCGCATTCTTGATTTCTGTCTCTAATTTTTATAATTGCAAAAAAGTTCGATTATAAAAGTGGCAATTCGGTTATCCTTGTTACTAAGGCTAACCCAAAGTGCAATATATGGTCGCATAGATAAGGTACCATAGATTGCGGCGAAGCCTTGTTTCTTTATATCATTTTGTATATCTTTGTTTAACAGGTTCGAATTTGGAAGATTCATGAATCAGACTATAATGTCGTAGTGTACTAATAGGTCTACTGGCAAATATTGGATGATTATAACATATTGATTAAAAATAGATTACAGGCTAGTGGTAGTAATCCTGCCGCCCCGACAATTATAGGGAAGGACAAATCAACGAAAGTTGGTTTGTCCTTCCCTATAATTGTCGGGGCGGCAGGATTCGAACCTGCGACCTCCTGGTCCCAAACCAGGCGCGATAACCGGGCTACGCTACGCCCCGATTGCCCTTTCGCTTATCGCTTAGCGGGGTGCAAAAATAGGAGAGAAATATTTATTGGCAAAATAATTTTTCAAATATTTTTTGAACCGAAAGAATGCCTTCCATCCTCTCATGTTTCCATTCAAATAATTGATTGCCAATTTTGTAGATTTGAATGTAAGTTTGAATTATGCTAAAACAGTTTTCGATTTTGTGGAATAGTTTTGTCATGGCCTTGCAGGAGCTTAAGGTCAACAAACTGCGTACATTTTTGTCTCTGTTTGGCATTACGATTGGTATATTCTGTATCATTGGCGTATTGGCGACCTTTGACAGTCTCAAGCTATATGTTAAAAATAAAATTAATGAGATTGGTACCAATACTATTTATATTGACAAATGGGAATATCTCAACCAATCGGATTATCCGTGGTGGAAATTTGTCAATCGTCCTTCTGTCAAATACGGTGAACTTAAATTGTTACAAGAGAGAACAACACTTGCAGAGCATATTAGTTTTCTTGCCAACCAAACCGTTAATCTACACTATAGAAATTTTAGTTATAGCAATATAACCGTCAATGGTGTCTCAGACGAATATGACAAAATCCAAAACTTCGATGTCCAATATGGACGCTATATTAATGCCAGCGAATTTGTGCATGGAAGTGCCGTTGGGGTTATTGGATTTGAAATTGCTACACAGTTGTTTGGTTCTCCGAATGCTGCTTTAGGCAAACAATTGGCCATAAGCAGTAAAAAAATTACGGTTATCGGAGTGACCGCCAAATCGGGAGGTGGTATGATTGACTTCGGAGCGGACAACGCTATTACAATTCCTTATTTCTGTTTTGCTGGTATTTTCAATACAAATAATGCAAACAATTCTCCTGTTTTGATCGTATTGGCAAAACCCAATATTTCCAATACTGCATTAATCGATGAACTACGCGGCGCGATGCGCCAAATAAGGCGGTTAAGCCCGAGGCAAGAGGACAATTTTGCATTGAATGACATTAACATTATGAGTAAGAGCTTTGATGGTATGTTTGCTTCATTGAATATTGGTGGTGCGTTGATCGCAGGTTTGTCTTTACTTGTAGGAGGTTTTGGCGTTGCCAATATCATGTTTGTAACGGTAAGAGAACGAACAAGCCAAATCGGGCTGAAAAAAGCCATCGGTGCCAATAAAGGAACTATATTGACCGAATTTCTTTTAGAGAGTGCATTCCTCTGTGTATTGGGCGGTTTACTGGGATTGGTCTTTGTGTATGTTTTGACGCTGATCTTCAATACATTTATGCCATTTCCGATTGTGATATCAGCTAGTATT
>QFOI01000486.1 GCA_003241175.1 Pseudopedobacter saltans | reverse complement strand
CAATGTTATCGTGGCAATACACGGTATCAAAAAAGAACCTAACCTGCACTTTGAGTTTTTCGGTCACAAGTTTACGGATGAAGACAAGAAAAACCTGCTCGAAACGGGCAATATGGGGCGTGTGGTCAATTTGGTACATTCCAAAACAGGCGAACTGATGCCATCCATTATCAGCATTGACAGGCTGACCAATGATGTGATTGCATTACGAACGGAATTTATCAAAATTCCCGATGAAATTAAAGGTGTAAAGCTGAATGAGGAACAAAAGCAAACTTTAATGGAGGGCAAGCCGCTTTATTTAGAGGGTATGATTTCCACGAAAGGAAATGAGTTTTCGGCAACGGTACAATTCAATGCGGACAAACGATACGTTGAGTTCCTGTTTGACAGGAGCAACAATAATCAGCAAGCGCAAAAGAACCAACAAAACACTGGGCAAAGCAACCAGCAAAGCCAAACGCAGGATGCTCCAAGAACTTTCAGGGGCAAAGAACTCGATGATGAGCAGTACAACAAGTTCAAAGCCGGACAAACCATATACGTTGAACTGAAAGACAAAAAAGACCAACCGTATAAGGGGTATATCACTTTTGACAAAGATACCGGAAAGACCAAATTCGAGTTTCCGGGTCAATATAAAGCACGAGTAGAACCTGCCGAAAGCCATAAAACACAGACTGCCGTCAATTCGGAAGGGAAAACCAACGAAGCTACCAAGAATGTCCAAGAGCCTTTGAAGTCCGGGCAGCAAAGACCTAAAAACGAAAAGCAGCAGGAACAACAGGACAATAAGCCTGCAAAATCCAAAGGCAGAAAAATGTAATACAGTATGAAAACAATCATTGCAGAAAAACCAAGCGTAGCAAGAGAGATAGCCGGCTTGTTGGGAGCATCCGATAAAAAGGACGGCTACCTGACAGGTAACGGCTATTTTGTTACGTGGGCATTCGGTCATTTAATAGGACTGGGAATGCCCGAAGATTATGGCATTTCGGGATTTGACAAAGCATCCCTGCCGATATTGCCCAACCCGTTTTTATTGACCGTTCGCAAGGTCAAAAAAGACAAAGGGTACACCGCCGATACTGGTGCATTAAAGCAACTGAAAATCATTGAGCAACTTTTCAAGCAAAGCAACAGTATCATCGTTGCTACCGACGCAGGACGTGAGGGCGAACTCATTTTCAGGTACATTTATGAATACCTGAAATGCAACAAACCTTTTGAACGCCTTTGGATAAGTTCGCTTACCGAAAAGGCAATAAAGCAAGGCTTTGACAACCTGAAAGACGGAGCAGCATTTGACGGGCTGTATAGGGCAGCGCAAGGCAGAAGTCGTGCCGACTGGCTTGTGGGCATCAATGCTACGCAGGCATTGAGCATTGCCGCAGGCAACGGCATTTATTCGCTCGGAAGAGTACAAACGCCTACCCTGGCTTTGATATGCAAACGCTTCCTCGATAATAAGAATTTTGCAGTAAAGAAATACTGGCAGATACAATTAATGCACAATAAAGCGCAGGTTGATTTCAAAAGTATTTCCGCTACCAAATGGGAACAGAAGCAACTTGCTGATGATACGCTTAAAGCCATTCAAAGTGGCGCAACGGCAACCGTTACATCGGTAGAAACCAAAAACGTTACAGAACAACCGCCCCTGCTTTTCGACCTGACAGGCTTACAAAAGGAAGCCAACAAGAGGCTGAAATTATCTGCTGAAGCAACCCTTAATATCGCACAAAGCCTGTATGAAAAGAAGTTTATCACGTACCCACGTACCGGAAGCAAATACATTCCTGAAGATATGTGGGCAGAAATTCCCAACCTTGTGCGGGCTTTGCAGAACCGGGAAGATTGCAAGCAAGCCCTTGCTAAAATCAAGTGGGGACGGTTCAACAAACGTATCGTGAATGACCTACGAGTAACGGACCATCACGGGTTGTTGATTACCGATAAAGTGCCGTCGGTCCTCAACGCAGACGAAAACAAGATTTACAATATGATTGCGCTTCGTTTGCTCGAAGCCATATCACAAGCTTGTGTCAAAGAAATAACCGATGTTTCATTACAGGTATTGCATTACGATTTTACTGCTAAAGGCTGTAAAATTCAGGAAGCTGGTTGGCGTTCCATTAAAGGCAGTTTTACAGACGATGGCGAAGAACCAGTGCAGGAATTACCCGAACTGCGTAAAGGCGACGAACTTGCCATAAAGGAAGCCGCCGTTTTGGAAAAGCAGACCAAACCGCCAGTGCTTTACACCGAAGCCGGGCTTTTGTCCGCTATGGAAACCGCAGGGAAAGAAATCGAGAACGAGGAAGAGCGCAAAGCCCTCAAAAATATCGGTATCGGTACGCCTGCAACAAGAGCCGCCATTATCGAAACCCTGTTTACCCGTAATTATATCCAACGGGATAAACGTTCTTTAATCCCTACCGAAAAAGGATTGCAGGTGTACGGGCTTGTCAAAGACCGTAAAATTGCGGATGT
>QFOI01000485.1 GCA_003241175.1 Pseudopedobacter saltans | reverse complement strand
CCTTCTTTTTTCTCAGCAACACGTTTCAAGCTTTTGTTAACCTGTATCAATATCAAAACCGCGATAGCCAATACAGCTGTTATGATTGCATAAAACAACGTATTGTCACCACCATCAGCACTCGCACCAGCCGCACCATTGGCACTGCCAGCAGTAACTGGAGGTTTTGCCGTCTTAATATAATCAAGGATTGCATCGATTTCTTTAGTATCCAAGGTACCTTGGAACGCAGTCATGGTAGTTTTACCATATTGAGCAAACAATTGATCAGCGTATGCTTTGTTCTTACCAGTTTTCAAATATTGACCACTATTAAGGATCCAAGCATGAAGCTCAGTCCTGTCAGGCCAACGACTTTCAACACCTCTTAAGGCAGGTCCTGTTAAAACTTTGTCCAAACTGTGACAGGATGCGCAATTGGTCTGGAATAAGGCCTTGCCATCCTGAGCATGTAAACTTGTACTTGAAATAAAAAACACCAGGCCAAAAACGAAACCTAGCCTCACAAAGAGATTTTTTAAATGAATCATATTCACAATTCAATTATTGGAATGTGGAAAAATACCCCTAACGCGGCAAAAATATGACAGGAAGTTGACAAATGAGCATCCATTTTAATTTTTTTTTCACGGTTAAGCGTGACAACGTTGATTCTATATTGAACCAGCGATAAAAATCACCATTTTTTGTCCGAATTCTACAAAAAGTCCTATTCTGGATGACGTTTTTCGATCTTTTTTATTTTTTTTCTATTTCAAATGATTACAAATCAAAGCAATATGAATTGTTGAAATAAAATTATACGGATGCCAGCGCTTTTACCATTCTTTGCAAATTGTGCGCCCGATTGAGGTATTTATTGCATTTTTGCAGTATGGAAAAAGGACATATCAAGCATATTGCCATATTTGCGAGCGGAGCTGGAAGCAATGCAGCCAACTTAATTCAATATTTTTCGAAAAACGAGCAAGTTAACATCGAGCTTATTGTCTGTAACAAACCCAATGCCGGGGTTTTGTCGATCGCAAGCGACAATAATATTCCATACATTATTATTGAAAAAGAACGTTTTTTTAACGGGGATGCTTATTTGACTATTCTTAAGGAGTATAAAATTGATTTTATCGTTTTGGCTGGTTTTCTTTGGAAAGTTCCTTTATTGCTCATACAGTCTTATCCTAACAAGATTGTAAACATTCACCCGGCTTTATTGCCAAAATACGGCGGAAAAGGCATGTATGGTGCACACGTACATGAAGCTATCATTGCCAATAAAGAACAAGAAACAGGTATTACTATTCACCTTGTCGATGAAATCTATGACAATGGCAAAATTCTTTTTCAAGCAAGATGTCAGGTCATTGACTCCGACACAGCGGAAACTGTCGCTCAGAAAGTACATCAATTGGAATATGCCCATTTCCCGGAACAGGTGGAAAAATGGATGCTATCCTAATCTTTATTCGTCACCTGTTCCAAATTCTTTGTCAAACTGATCTTTTATATTGTCCTTACGTAGTTTTTTAAATACATCCAGCTTGACACTCATCGGACCGCCATTAGTATTGGTTGCTCTTAGGTAAACACTGGCACCCACTTTCTCGTCTGGTTCCGTTTTGTCCAACGCTTCTTCCTTGTCTTTCTTTTTAAGTAAACTACTGAACGGTACCTGTATGCTGATATCCGAATTTCCATATGGACTGTAAACTCCCTGTACAAACAACCTGAGTGCAGTAGAAGCGATCTCCATTCTATTAATGAAAAAATTACCATGCCTTACCAAAATCGTATCAGATATATTGGCAAACTGCACATTATTTAAATCTCTTTTTTTGAAAACATATTTCTGTAAAGAAAGTAGCGGTGGATAATTGACTAATTGTCCTTTTTCCAAACGAAAACCAAGACGACCAACAGAACTTCTAGGAACAATACTTCCTTTTCCATCAATCAAAGCAGTCATCTGTGCTCTAGCAGTAAGAGTTCCTTTTAGATTTTTGTAGGATATGCCATTCACACCAAAATTGTCAAAAGCATATAGCAACTTGTCCAATTGTACGTGCTCAATGTCAAGGTCGACTTTTGCCTTATTATTGTTTCCAGATGCAGGATTAACAACTCCTGTCATATTGATGGAACCTCCTGCATGATTAACCGAAAACTTTTTTAATACCCAGTTATTGTCCTTAAATACAATATTGGTCTGAAAGGCTCTAGCATCAAAGTTATTGTATTTGATTTCTTTGGAATTGATGTTGAGCCTAAACTCCCCTTTATCCAACAGATTATCAATCTGCATAGGAGATGAAGCAAGTCCGCCCTGTTGACTAGCCTTTTTCCCAGAACTTTTGTTATTGGGCTTTGCAGCGGCAGATTGTTGGAAAAGTTTGGAAAAATAGTTAAGATTTAAATATGGCGCATTGATATTACAGTTGATATAACCAATAGACGCTTGGCCCGATTTGGTCCCAACAATACTGTTACCGTCAATATTAA
>QFOI01000484.1 GCA_003241175.1 Pseudopedobacter saltans | reverse complement strand
TAATTTTGAATCCATAAGAAGGTTTTTTTGTTGTACAACCTCAAAGATACTTTGAGTTACTTTAATTCCTTCTTATTTTTTTATTTAGGACGCTATTGAGATTTGAAAAAATAATTATATTTAACTTTTTAAAAACCAAGAGATGAAAAAACTATTACTAAGCATGTGCTGCATGCTTTTGCTGGGCTTGTCTTCTTGCCGGGAAGACAGCCTGGGCCAGGAAACCACAGAGCGTGACAGCTCTTCCTACTTTGCAGGTAAAATTGAGTCCGCTCTAAAGTTCAAAAATTTTAATTCCTACTACATAAAGCACCACCTGAGCTTCGATAAATCGGACTTTACCGCACACAGATCCGGTGGTGTAACCTATTACGAATACCAGGTGAAGGCAGATGATTTGAAAAACTATGAGCTTTCTTCGTTTTTCAAGTTTATCAGATTCTCGGTGGTTGCTTATAATGATTCAAAAGGCGACTTTAAGTCTTATCTTGTAGAGCGGTGCTCTAATGAAAATATCCCGGACAAGTTCTATCTCACAGGCAATTTTGCAACCGGGACAGTCAATATTTATACTCTTGATGGTAATATCCAGAACAATGTTGCGTTCTACAACGGAAAATATATCGCATCCAAAGACAAAAGCATGGATTTTGGCTTTTTGAATTATAGTCCTGTTTTATCTGCAGCCACTACCGCCAATAAGGAGCCGCCTTGTGTTCCTACAGAAGTCTCTTATCCTGTAGAGACCTATACCTATATCGATTATTACAAGATCTACCAGGATGCGCTTACCGGGCAGACCGTGACACAGTTTATGAATTCGGTTCTGGTGAGCCGAACGGTGTCCTATGTGTATACCACCACCATGTCTTGCGTTTCCGCACCACCACCGCCAAACTCGGTTTACAACCACGAGAAGGAATACCTGACTGGTAATGCTACCGGCTGCCAGAGATCTCAGCAGCAGATCAATAAGACCGCTGTGAAAAATGCAGTCCAAAATCTTAAAAACAATGCGGCTACTCCCGGTGGTGGCGAACTAGGCTTCAAAGAAATGAATGACGGAACCATATTGCCCGGCGATATCAACGCTTCCCACAGTGTCTCATTTACTAATCTTAGCGGCACACAGGGTGGTTACCACAATCACACCCTTACAGGTATCCATATGTTTTCCCCTAATGATATTAATACATTACTTAGCTTTGCCAGTGTGCAGACGGTGGCAAATGGTCCCGGTAATGCCTATTTTGGGATGGTATCCAGCGACAACCATTATATCATACGTTTTGACGGAACCAGCTCTGACCTGGCGGGGTATAATTTTACGCCAGAGCAGATACAAAAATGGTTGGATATGCAAAATTTATTTAAAAATATTTTTATTACTGATCCTAAATATTCTAATGACAAAATAAACTTAAACGATATGGGTCTAGAAAAATTATTTTTTAACACATTACAAAATATGGGATTAGAAAATAAAATAACTTTGCAAAAAGTGGATCAATACAATAATATCTATACTATTAACAAAACCAGCAACGGATCTACGATTCCGGTTCCTTGTTTCTAAAAAAATCAATCATGAAAAAAATATATTTAATACTAATTTTTACAATGTCATTATCTTGTAAAGCGCAGCAAGAATATCCTTTGAATTCCAATCTTTTTGAGCTTCCTCAAAATTCCTATTTTAAAGATCTAAATAATGAACTAAATCCATATGTTGGAACGTACAAAGCTTCTTTTAATGGCAAACAAATTACTCTTTATATCACTAAAGAAACTAAAAAGTATTTTGACAGAATTTCTTATAAGTTTTATAAAGATGTATTATCTGTAAGGTATACCGTTCAGAATTCATCCGGACAAATACTTCAAAGTACTCAAAATCAAAATTTCACTCCAGATCAAGTACTACATACAATATATAGTGTTGTTGTTACTAACAACAACGTTTCTTTTACTTATGGAGGAACTAACTGTAGTGTTGGAAATGGTAGCATCATCTTAAAAAAACTAAACAATACACAGCTTTCGTGGAGCTATTATCCCAATGATATGGTTTTTGTAGGGAACCAATGCCCATCTAACCTGGATATTACCATCTACCTGCCTGAAACGGAAAACCTTGTTTTTACTAAGCAATAATAAAAGCCCCTGCAATGGAGCTTTGTATGGTTATGAAAGATATATTTTTAATAGCTATTCTGATGATTTCATTATCATGTAAATCACAAGAACTTCCTTTAAACTCTAATCCTTTTGAATCACCACAGAATTCATACTTAAAAGATATCAACAATGAATTAAATCCATATGTTGGAACATACAAAGCATCTTTTAATGGTAAACAAATTACTCTTTATATCACTAAAGAAACAAAAAAGTATTTTGACAGAATTTCTTATAAGATTTATAAGGATGTATTGTCAGTAAAATACACGGTTCAGAATTCATCTGGACAAATTCTCCAAAGCACTCAAAATCAAGTTTTCC
>QFOI01000483.1 GCA_003241175.1 Pseudopedobacter saltans | reverse complement strand
CAATGCTATAGATTTGACTGTCCAGGAGTAGATCCAACGCAATTATTGTTGCTAAACTATACATGAGAAACATAAAAATATAGAATGAGGTACACAATTACCATAAAGGAAAATGCAAGAAGAACTAAATGACAACGAGCTACTATTGATGTGGAAAGTCGGCAACGAAGCAGCATTCCGCACGCTATATCTTCGCCACTTCATTCCGCTTGTCAAGTTTGCCCATTTTAAAATGGGAGATTTTGTGCTATCGGAAGAAATCGTACAAGATACCTTTCTTTCTCTTTATTTACATAAAGAGGCAGTTCATCATTCGCCACTTTTTTACCTGCATACAGTACTCAAGCATAAGATCATTGACCACTATCGAAAAAGGATGCATCCCTTAAATGTCATTAATGGTGAGCCCCATGAAGGTCTTTTATTTAACAACCATATTCTAGACGAAATAAATTACCAGGATTTATCTTTAAAGATCCATGAGGGTTTGATGTCCTTGCCTAATCAATGCCAAAGAGTTTTTTTACTTAGTAGGGAACAACAGCTATCCAATAGAGAAATTGCCGACAAATTAGGTATTTCTATCAAAACAGTAGAACAACATATTACCAAAGCATTGAAACTGCTGCGTCAAAATCTAGGAATATCCCTAGTATTAAGTATTTTATTGGAAGGGATAAAAAAAATGTAAAAATCGAAGGCACTTTTAGCTTTGTTAAAGGTTGACTGCATGACTATAACGGTCAACCTAAACACAACATCGATAAGTTATATATTTCTATCATTATTTTTGTAGTATCCATCCCAATAAAAGTTCCTTATGGAGTTGGATTCTATCTTTTTAAGCCTAGCGATAGTAGCAGAAATTACAACGAATAACCAATAGTTGCAATGAAGTTCCTTGGCATCTGTGGACTGACGACTGTTTGTCCTGTAAAGTAATGCTCGTTTGTAAGATTGTTCAGTTTGACGGCCAAATGCAAATGGCTTATATCATAAAAGATACTGGCATTTAGCAATACATAGTCTGGAAATGTAAACGTACCAATCGTTGCAGAGTTTACGGAATAGTTTTTACTTATATAGTTTCCTCCGAAACCCAAACCCAGACCTTTAATTCTTCCGTTTAGTAGTCGATAGCTCGCCCAAAGGTTGGCAAGATTGGAAGGGCCTGCGGAATTGGGTCTCAATCCCTGTGTTGCCGCAGCAGATTTCACATACTTGCTGTCGTTGTATCCATAGCCGGCTAGAATGTTTAATCCCGATATTGGATTTGCAGTAAGGTCAAACTCGAATCCCCTGCTTCTCTGGGTTCCGTCCTGCACAGTGATGGCATAGGATTGATTGTCTTTCTCAACATTCATAATCGTGGACATGTTGTTGACCTCAATATTATAGTAACTGGTTGTCAGGTCGAGTTTACCGCTTATCAGGTGTAGTTTTAATCCCCCTTCGTATTGATTGGCATGCTGGGGTTTTAGGATACCGGAATACTCCGGCAACGGTTGGTTGACCGGGGAAACATTGCTGAACCCGTTCAAATAGTTGGCAAATGCCGACAACTGGTTGGGAATGATTTCATAAACCAATCCGAACTTTGGTGAAAAGGCTGTTTGGTTGAATCTGCTATTGGCAGTCATCGTATTGGTAAGGTTGTTTGTGGTGCCCAGATTTGCATATCTATCCACTCTTAAGCTCGCCATGACTAGCAAGCGTTCTGTAATGCTAAACACGTCCGAGGCATAGGCACTAAAAATATTGATGTGGCTGTTGTTGTTGGTGGAGCTAGCCGTGGTATTGGCCAACCTGTTTTCCAAATTGTAGGCGAATAGTTTCCCATATGATTTTGTTGTTCCGAGTGTGCCCATCACGGTGTCATAGACAATATAAGGTGAATTGTCGTTGTTGACGTTCTGTCTTAGGTAATCAAGACCAACAAGTAGTCTGTTTCTGAACTTTCCAATGTAAAAATCGGAAATAAAGTTCTGCTGGACATCAATGTTTTGATTGACCGTATTTTGATAGGAGAATGTCCTTTGGAGGGAATCATCGGTACTCATGCGCATAAACTCGTATTGGTAAAAACCATTGGATTTTCTTGTGTTGCTGGAAACAATGGTTTGTGACGTCCATCCTTTTGAGATACGGTAGTTGATTAGCGCCCGCGCATTTACAGTAGGCGTTTTTATGGTAATGTCGTTGCTTGTATAAGAACGTTTCCAGTCAAAGTTCAAAGCTTCAGGATCCTTTGCAATAAGAGCTCTTGTTCTGTTTAGATAAATGGCAACTGGATTGGTTCCCTCTGAACTGTTATAGGTAAAATCCAGATCGACATATAACCGCTCGTTTGGCTGGTACCTAAAACTTGGTGCAATGAAGAAACTTTTTTTGAATCCGGCATCTTGAAAGGAGTTCTGGTATTGGTAAGCCCCGTTTACACGGTACATGAATGCCTTGTTTCCGTCAATGATGCCGTATTTGTCAATGGATGCCCTTGTGAGCCCATAGCTTCCGGTTGAAA
>QFOI01000052.1 GCA_003241175.1 Pseudopedobacter saltans | reverse complement strand
ATCTTATTTTAATGCAATTGATGAGCATCTAAAAAGCATCAAGGATTCTGCTATTAAAGAGGAAATCCATAAAATATTAGTCGAAAACATTAAGCAATATAATCAAAGTATCGCAAAAGACACTACCATTTTAAATCTCATAAGCAAAAACAATGAGCATATTGCAGACCTGCACATTTTGTTAAGAATAGTTTCTACACTCCCACTGATGCAGAAATATCAAAAAGAAAACCACCCAAACTCCAAGTCCATGGAAGAGTTTTCGGAACATCAAAAAACCACCATAAAAAGTATAGATTCACTTTTGACTAAATAAATAATCCATTGCGGTTTACATAGACCATACCTAAATATCAACTTTACAGCCATAGTTGTCATCCAATACGATTTTACCGTCGAGTTTCGTACCATCGACAACAAGTCCTTTTATTTTTCCAGTTGCGCCATTCGAAACAAGATCAACAATCTGCTTTTCAGTCAGCTTTTTTCCAAAAATTTCAAATGGTAACTTAAAAGAACAGTTTTTATAGTCAGCGCAACCATAGGCAGTTTTCCCCTTTATCAGTTGATGACTTTTACATTTCGGACAGGAGAGAGAAACTATTTCTTTCTTCTCAGCCTTCGTCTTTTTTTCGACAGTGATTTCCTTTTTTGGAAGGTCAACAGTGGACACTATAGTTTTACTTGCGCTATTTTTCACTTCCTTAACGAGAGAAACAACCATTTCAATCAATTCCTTTTTGAATTGAGGAAACGAATACTCTCCCCGTTCCATCTGATGTAGTTTATGTTCCCAGTTTCCCGTGAGTTCAGGACTTTTCAATAGTTCATTTTGGATGGTGTCGATGAGATTGATGCCCATTTCCGTTGCGAAAAGATTCTTTTTTCTCTTTTCCATGTATTGGCGCTTAAGCAAAGTCTCTATAATATTGGCACGTGTAGATGGCCGCCCGATCCCATTTTCTTTCAATACTTCTCGTAACTCTTCGTCCTCCACTTGTTTCCCAGCAGTTTCCATCGCACGTAAAAGGGTTGCTTCTGTGTACGGCTTGGGCGCAGAGGTTTTCCCTTGATGTACAAAAGGTTCATGAGGGCCTGACTCGCCTACTTCAAAATTAGGAATGATTTTTTCCTCTTCTTTTTCTTTCGATTCCTTGTTGCTGTCTTTTGGGTAAAGTTCTCGCCAGCCAGGTTCAATGATTTGCTTTCCTGTAACCTTAAATTCCACCTCTCCTACTTTACCCAAAACCGTTGTATTGGAGACAATACATTCGGGATAAAAGACAGCAACAAACCGCCTTGCAATCAGATCGTAAATCCTTTTTTCCTCATTGGAAATACCGCTTGGATCCTCGCCAGTCGGAATGATGGCGTGGTGGTCACTGACTTTATTATTGTCAAATACGTATTTCGATTTTGGGATAGGTTGAGCCAAAAGTGGATCAATCCATTTCTTGTAAAAAACCATTTTCCCCAATATATCTGGAATCTTGTCATACAGATCCTCTGAAAGGTAGGTCGTATCAACCCTTGGATAGGTAACCAATTTCTTTTCATACAAAGATTGTACAAGCTTGAGTGTAGAATCAGCGCTGAATCCATATTTTTTGTTGGCATCCACTTGTAAGCCAGTAAGATCATAGAGTTTAGGATTTTTCTCACGCCCCTCTTTGGTCTCGAAGGCAACAATTTCGAATGGATACTCTTGCAGATAGGCTAGGCCTTTCTCTGCCTTTTCCTGCGTTTTGAGACGATTGATAGTCGCTGTAAATTCGGTCTCTTTATAAACTGTTTTTAGTTCCCAATAGGTTTCCTGAACAAAAGCATTAATTTCTTTTTGCCTTTGTACCAACATAGCCAAAGTCGGCGTTTGGACTCGACCTATCGACAAAACCATTTTGTTCTGCGCATATTTTTTCGTGTATAGGCGTGTCGCATTCATCCCCAACAACCAATCGCCAATAGCCCTGGCACTTCCTGCTGCATAGAGATTATCGTATTTGGATGCATCTTGAAGATGGTTAAATCCTTCCCTGATAGATTCTTCGGTCAGAGATGATATCCATAAACGTTTCACAGGCGCTTTGTTTTGTGCTTTTTGCATGACCCACCGTTGTATCAGCTCACCTTCTTGGCCAGCATCACCACAGTTGATCACCTCGTCGCACTTGCTCATTAGTTCTTTTATGGTATTGAACTGCTTTTCTACGCCTTTGTTTGTAATTAATTTAATACCAAAACTAGGAGGCACAATAGGTAAATCGAAAAGACTCCACGATTTTAAATGTTCTGAATAATCATGAGGCTCCTTAAGTGTACACAGATGTCCAAAAGTCCAGGTTACACAATAGCCATTTCCTTCAAAATAACCATCTTTTCGAACTTTTGCGCCCAAAATTTCGGCTAATTCCTTTGCCACACTCGGCTTTTCCGCAATACACACAATCATATCGTATCCAAATAATAAGAAGTTGCAATGTAAATTTTTATCCCTCTTTTATCTCCTAAAATGAAGAATAAATAGTAGAACAAAGTTGCCAATATAACAGAAAATTGCCGTTTACGGTACGTTTATCGACATTGATGGCTATTTGTCGTCATTGGCATTATCTAAACACGGACTGGCACACAAGTTGAAAAACTAGCTAATTAGAAACGGTTTTGAAAACATTTAAAACTCAATAAAATGAAAAAAATATTTCATTCCCTAGCAATCATTGCCATCAGTTTTGCTAGTTATAAAAAAGCAGAGGCACAAGTCAGTGTTCAGATTAATGTTGGTGGTATTTTTTCTGCCGCTATCAGCTCAGCTCCTGTTATGGCAGCTCCAATAGTAGCCAATACAAACGACTATTACTACTATGATGACATCAATTGTTATTATGATGTTGCCAATGGCCAATATATCTATCCTGATAACGGTGTATGGTATTATTCGAGTGCAGTTCCTATGTTATTTGAAAACTATAATTTCAGAAACGCCAGACATATTGCCATGGATAGAAGAGCTTTTATGGGAAGAGGCATCAACCCTATTGCATTTAACCGTCAACCGATGATGGGCAATGGTAGAATGAACAATATGCCAATGGGTAATAATAGAATGAATCAAGATCGGTTTGCACAACAGAATATGGCAAGACAACCACAAATGCAGGAACGTCGAATGGAACAGTTTGGCAGTTCTCAACCAATGATGAACAACAGAGGGAGCAATAACCCTATGCAAAACAGACAGATGCAACAACAGCAACGTTCTGTCACAATGAACAACAATGGAAGAGAAGTGCGTGATTCAAGACGTAGAGGTTTTTAATCGGATATATTATTTTTTAAAAAATTAAAACATAAAACAATGAAAAGCAAAATTTTACTTTTGACAGTCTTGGCCAGTCTTGGCATAAGTGTTAACTCTTTTGCACAACAAAGACCTCCTGTCAGACAAGAACAAAGAATAGAAAAGAAAGCCAATGTGGTAGAAGTCCGCTATTATTACATACCAGAATACAATGCGTATTTTGATGCAATCAACAAAGTGTACTATTACAATAAAAACAATAAATGGGTAAAAACAAACAAACCTTCACGCATCAATAAGAACATTGCGAAAGCGCCAAGGCAGCCTATCAGGGATCTGAAGAAAAATGAAATGCCTTATGATCACAATTCTCAACATGTGCAAACATGGAAAGGACAACAAGCCAGAAGATAAAAAGAGAAACACAGATATAAAAAGATAACCCCGCTAAAAATAGCGGGGTTATTAGTAATTATCGTTTGCGTTTTTAAATTAGAATCAAAAACGTTAATGAATCGAAATAATTATTTTACTTCAACTTCAGCACCAGCTTCTTTCAATTTAGCAGCGATGTCATCAGCTGTAGCTTTGTCAACACCTTCTTTAACTGGTTTTGGAGCCCCGTCAACTAGATCTTTAGCTTCTTTAAGACCTAATCCAGTCAATTCTTTAACAACTTTAACAACGCCTAATTTAGCTGCACCAGCGCTAGTTAAGATTACGTCGAAAGAAGTTTTTTCTTCTGCAGCAGCAGCGCCACCAGCAGCAGGACCTGCAGCAACTGCAACAGCAGCAGCAGCTGGTTCGATACCATATTCGTCTTTCAATACTTGTGCTAGTTCGTTAACTTCTTTAACTGTCAAGTTAACTAATTGTTCTGCAAATGCTTTAATATCTGCCATTTTAATTAGAATTTTTCCCGCCTTCATTGCCTGTGCTCCGGCGGATGTTTAAAAAAATTTAATACCAGCTCTCAGGCTTGAGCTGAGTTATGTCAAGCGCATTGCGCTGTAGTGTGTTTTACTGAAAGTAAAAACTAACCTTCTCTTTCGGACAAAGTTTTGATCAATCCTGCAATAGTGCTGCCACCGCTCTTCAAGCCGCTGATAACATTTTTTGCTGGAGATTGCAACAATCCGATGATTTCTCCGATAAGGTCGTGTTTGCTTTTCAATTCTTTCAAAGCACCCAACTGGTCGTTACCAATGAATACGTCAGAATCGATATAAGCTGCTTTCAATTCAGGTTTTTCAGTATTAGCATCTTTACGGAAAGAGCTAATAATCAAAGCTGGATCTTTAGGATTTTCACTGAACAACAATGCAGTAACGCCATTCAAGCTGTCATACACACCAGTGTATTTTTCAGCATCGATAGCTTCCAAAGCTTTCTTGATCAATGTGTTTTTAGCCACTTTCATTTCAACGTTTTTGCTGAAACAAGCGCGACGTAATTTACCAACCTGCTCAACAGTTAGAGCTTCAGTATTGGTAACATAAAAATTATTGTATTGGCTGAATTTCTCTTTGAGAACTTCGATCGCCTGATTTTTTTGATCTTTTGTCATTTTCAAAAATTTGATACGTACGATATTGCACGTTTTTTAAAAATAGCACCACCCTGTCGGGATTCCGTACTAATGATTAATTAGATACAGATTTAGTATCGACTAAGATACCTGGGCTCATTGTAGAAGCCAAGCTTACACCTTTCAAATAAGTTCCTTTGATGGTAGTTGGTTTTAACCTTAGCAATGCATTGATTAATTCCTGACCATTTTCGGCTAATTTTTCTGGAGTAAAGGATACGCGACCGATGGATGCGTGTACAATACCAGCTTTATCAACTTTGAAAGCGATTTTACCACCTTTTACTTCTGTAACGGCAGCAGCTACATCGTTGGTAACTGTTCCAGTTTTAGGGTTAGGCATCAAGTTACGAGGTCCCAATACTTTACCAAGACGACCGATTTTAGGCATTACGGCAGGCGTAGCGATGATTACATCAACGTCTGTCCATCCTCCATCAATCTTTGTGATAAATTCATCCAAACCAACATAATCAGCACCTGCAGCAGTTGCATCCGCTTCTTTGTCTGGAGTACAAAGAACCAACACTTTTTTAGTTTTACCTGTACCGTTTGGTAATGTTACAGTACCACGTACTTGTTGGTCTGCTTTTCTTGGATCAACGCCAAGACGTATGTGTAAATCAACAGAGCTATCAAATTTAGTGGTGTTGATTTCTTTTACTAATGTAGTAGCTTCCTGCAAAGTGTATGCTTTGTTAGCGTCCACTTTGGCGTTCACCACTTTTCTTTTCTTTGTTAAGCTTGCCATAGCAAATAATAAGTTTTAAGGAAGTTAAATTAATTGTCCCATGGTGCAGCACCTTCAACAGTCAATCCCATACTGCGAGCAGTACCGGCAACCATTTTCATTGCGCTTTCAATAGTGAAACAGTTCAAATCAGGAAGTTTGTCTTCTGCGATCGCTTTTACCTGATCCCAAGTAACTTTTCCTACTTTGCTACGGTTACTTTCCTTAGAACCTTTTTTGATTTTGGCAGCTTCCATTAATTGAATAGAGGCTGGAGCTGTTTTGATAACGAAGTCAAACGACTTGTCAGAGTAAACAGTGATAAGAACTGGTAACACTTTACCAGGCTTGTCTTGAGTCCTTGCATTGAATTGTTTGCAGAATTCCATGATGTTAACACCTTTGGAACCCAATGCAGGACCTACTGGAGGTGCAGGATTGGCTTGTCCACCTTTAACCTGCAACTTTACGAATCCTGAGATTTCCTTTGCCATTTTAAAAAAATTTTTTGGTTAAACGTCCTGATTTTAGTCAAGACTCCCAAACTTATAACAGCCCTTAACAGGGCTATTTGGGGTTGCAAAGGTATGCAATATTGTAAATAAAAAAATTTTTTATTGCAGATCAGGAGAATCTCCCTTTAAAAGTTGGGATTTCATCCTACTTAGACTCTGGGGTTTAGCACCAAGATATGCCGCAATGTCTTGCTGGTGCATTTTCTGGGCGACCTCTGGGAAAGTTTCCAGCAGCCGTTTGTAACGTTCTTTTAAACTCATGGTTTGCATACCCAAAATTCTCTGATTGATAAAACTTGTGGCGTATTCTGCCAAGAACCTTCCAAATTCATTTGCTTCTGGGTATTGGTCATATATTTTCTCCAAGTCGTTTTTTTCTATTACATAAATGACCGAATCAGCCATTGTCTCAAAAGACAATATAGACGGCTTACCTGTGAGATAGCTTTTGTAATCACCAATATACTGCTTCTGCACGGATAAAGAGTAGATCCACTCCTTGTCATCGACAATCCTTGAACTACGTATGGCTCCATAGGCAACGAACCATATTTCCGTAAAATACTGCCCTCTCTCAAACAGTAAAGTATGAGCTGGCACATATTTCATCTTCCAGGCAGCCTTTATTTCTCTTGCAATCCCTATAGGAATAAGGTATTCCGCACAGGTCTTTTCAAAGCACTCAGAAAACACCTGAGACGCTTCTTCCTCAATTTTCAACTTCGTCTTTTCCATCCTTATTGTTTAATAATGCCGTCTTGATTCGGCTCAGGCTTTGTGGCTTTACGCCAAGATATGATGCAATATGGTATTGTGGCGCTGTATTGATTAATTTTCCGTGGTTTTGTATAAGATTACGATAGCGGTCTTTGAGTGCATCGGACTGAAATGCGATCAAGCGATGTGCTTGTCGTATATAGGCAGCCTCGGCAAAGAAGCGTCTACACTTTTTCAGGTGTGGATATACTCTCAGATAAGCCTGTATGTCTTTGCGATGCCAAAAATATCCTTTCATGGGAAATATGGTCTCGTATTGGTAGACACTGGGAATATTTTTATCAAAGCTATCCCAATCCAATATGAATTGCCCCTTAGTAAAAAAATCTACAGTGTAGTCCTTGCCACTATTGACAATATAGGACCTAGCCATCCCGTCCGTTAAATAGAATACCTTATCGAAAGAATGCTCATCTACAATCCTCTCTTTGGATGAAAACTCGAAAGGAGTCGCCAAAGCGACAAAAGCATCCGTTTCCTCGTGCGTGGGCGTAAACATCGCACTGAACGTGTCTAAAAGTTGTTCACCAAGTGTTTTCATAGATAGATCGTCAAAAGAACCAAATAATAATCCAAAATCATATTTCCCATTTATTCTGTTTCTTTGAAAAAGCCAATTTAACTTTTCTTCAAAACACAACCAAATAAAGAGTCAGATCCACTTGTCAGTCCATTTATAATCAAATGTTTTTCAATAGTCAAATTACACTGAACTGCCATCTCTCTCACCACATCGTCATCTTCTTCTTTAAAAATGGAACATGTGATATAAAGGATTATTCCTCCGTCTTTTAACTGCCCAAAAATATGCCTAACTATTGTCTGTTGCAAATTGCTAACATTTTTTAAGTTTTCTTTCTCAAAAAAATACATTTCCTCAGGTGTTCTTGCCCAAGTACCTGATCCTGAACAAGGTGCATCACATATTATTAAGTCAAATAAGTCATTTATGTCCTGAATGGGTTGTGATAAATCTATCGTCCAATATTTTTGGACACTGACGCCGGCTTCCTGCATTCTTTTCTTGTGATTTTGTAAAATGGAAGGGCGAATATCAGAAACCGTAATTTTTGCTTTTGGGAAATAATCTCTTGCCAACAACGTCTTACCTCCACTGGCTGCACAGCAATCCCAAATGGAATTTATGCCCTTATCTGGAAACAATGTGGCTATCTTTTGTGAACTAAGGTCTTGAATAACAACATCTTTGTTAATCACGACGACTTGCTCGATTGCAGTTCGATTCTTGACCTTAACAGCATTTCCATTCTGTTCAAAAGACATATTGGAAGATTCAAATGCGCGAATCACTTTTTCCGTTTTACCCGGACGAATACGGAGAAAAACATCTGGTTGTCGCAAAAAACTTTTGTTCAGTGCTACAAAATCGATTTCTTCCACAACTAAATCCGGAAAAGGAAAAACATCCGTTATCTTAAAATCATATTCCTTTTCGACATATTGAATCCTTTCATCCAAACTATCCGTCCGAGGCCATTTTTCAGACAAATATTCACCTAAAACCGCCAAATCGTCCGTACATAAATAGATGGCTATTGGCAAACGCGATTCAATACTCATATTGGACAACGACTTTCCCAGACGATAAAAGCAATAACAAAAATGGCTAATCCATTTACGATCCTTAGAACCATGCTTTTTGTTTTCCGAAAAATATTGTTTGAGAAAATGTTGCAGCGGCATCTGTTTCTGATAAGAAGCAATAAGTTTACAGGCCGTATTGTGATAACTGAAAAATCGTTTGGACATGTGGCAAAGGTCAGCAATATTCTGCTATTTTTGAAGTCATGAAATTGTTAGAAATTGCTGTTTTCAATATAGAATCGGCTATAGCTGCCGAAAAAGCTGGTGCAGACCGCATCGAACTATGCGAAAATCCATTCGATGGAGGCACGACGCCTTCTTATGGCACGTTGAAAACGATACGTGAAAAAATCCAGATTCCAGTTTTCCCGATTATTCGTCCTCGTGGTGGCGATTTTTTGTATTCGGATGCTGAATTTGAAGTGATGAGACAAGATTTGCAACTGGTAAAAGAACTTGGTTTTCCAGGTGCGGTGATTGGTCTTTTGAATCAAGATGGTTCTATTGACAAGGAAAGAACCAAAGAATTGGTGAACAACGTACCAGAATTACAAATCACCTTCCATAGAGCTTTTGATCGCTGCAAAGAACCTTTTCAAGCACTGGAAGACATTATCCAAACTGGCTGCGCTCGCATATTGACAAGTGGACAAAAACCAAATGTAAACGATGCCAAAGATTTCATTAAAGAATTAGTCGAAAAGGCTGCAAATCGCATCATCATCCTTCCCGGTAGCGGCGTTCGTAGTCAAGGTTTGGCAGAACTGGTTTCGGAAACTGGCGCAACCGAGTTTCACTCATCCGCACGCACGGAGCTTCCCTCCAATATGGATTTCATAGTTCCAACCATGCAGGAAACTTTGACCAATACATTTGTCAATATCGATGAAGTAAAAAACATGAAAAATATTCTGTTCCACTAATCTTTCATCACTGTAAATACGTTTTTGTTTCCCTCACAGAAAACGACCAGAGTATAGTTACTATTAGGCAATTCTTTACACCTTAGGAAAAATGATTTTGAAGGATCAATGTATTTGCGATGAACCGACAACACTTTTTTATCTGATTGATCATACAATACAAACTGTAGATTTTCTTTTCGTTCGGAAACAGTAATTTCAATAGCATCTTTAAAGTTGGCTGATGCTAATTCAACAAAATTGGAGGAAGTATTCGCGCTTTTATTTGTCTGTTTGGGTAAGGGCGTTACTTTGGTTTGTGTGGTTGGCAAAACATCATTTGCGGCGACTGCTCTTTTACTCAAATCATAAGTCGAACTAACTGGATAATGATCGGATGTTTTTCCGTTTTTGAAATCTGAAACGGTATTGATAATGTCTTTTCGGATAGCGATAGAGCCTTTTACATAATAGGATGCTAACAATGGATTGATGATCTGATTATCGATGACAGTCGGATAATCCAAGGTTGAGCCGCCACTTGCAGTCACTTTCAAGGTCAAACCAATATTGCCATTTTGCAATAAAGCATTATAAGGAGAGACCATATTTTTTCCAGCAATACTATTTTGCAAAACATCATTGAAGTCACCCATCATGATGAGCGGCTTGTCTTTCAATATCGTTTGGATAGAATCGGCCATTTCATTAGCTGCTTGTTGTCTTCTTGTATAGCTGTTGTTGTCCGCTCCAGCCTTAGCATGTATCAACAATACTGCAATTGAAATCGATTTTCCGTTTTGTGCCATTGTAGCTTCCAACAAAAAAGGATAACGACCATTGGAAAAATTATAACTAGCCCGGCCACTTCTTTGCATAAAAGCGCGCGTTCTGACATTGGAAAAAACATTTTTGTCATATACAAAAGCCATTTTCTGCGCTTCGTTCCAGTTTTTACTATCGCGATTTTTTACTCCCGCAGCATAGTCTGACACAACGAATCCATATTGGTCTCCCAGTTGTTTTGTTACTTTTGAAAATCGATCCACGTCAACAATTTCACATAATCCGTAGAGATTTGCGTTCAGATATTGCAGTACTTTTTGCACATTAGTTTCCTGCAAATCCAAGTCTTTAGGGCCATTTTTGGAAGAACCAAACCATTCAATATTCCAATTGACAATAGTGATGTTTTCCGTATTGGATGAACTGTATTTTGTATTGGACGAATTGTTTTTTTGCGTATTGGTTTGTCCATTGCCGCATCCAAAAGAGAAGCAAGTCAATAAGATGAAGATTCCTATTCTAAATTTCATATTTCGAAACATATTGGATGACGAAATTAAAGCTTTCTCAATGTTCTTTTGAGTAATTCTCCTTTGCCGATTACCTTTGCAAGCGTTATGGAAAAAAGAGTAAGAACAAGATTCGCGCCTTCGCCAACTGGTGGTCTACACTTAGGTGGTGTGCGTACCGCTTTATACAACTACCTATTTGCCAAGCATTTCGGTGGTGATTTTATTTTGCGTATTGAAGACACTGACCAGACAAGATTTGTGCCTGGCGCTGAGGAATATATCATCGAAACATTGAAATGGTGTGGTTTGGAACCAGACGAAAGTCCATTTAAACCAGGTGCTCATGCTCCTTATCGCCAAAGTGAACGCAAACCAATGTACCGTGAATATGCAGAAAAATTGGTAGCGAACGGCCAAGCCTATTACGCTTTTGACACACCGGAAGAGCTGACTGCCATGCGCGAAAATTTCAAAACGGAACAAAACCCTTCACCCAAATACGATTTTTCCATTCGGGAAAAAATGAACAATTCCTTGTCGCTTTCTGCCGAAGAAACACAAAAGAGAATAAAGGATGGCATTCCTTATGTCATTCGTATCAAAATGTCCGAAAACGAAAAGGTTTCTTTGCACGACATGATCCGTGGCGATGTGAGTTTCAATACTTCCGACGTGGATGACAAGGTATTGTTGAAAGCGGACGGGATGCCGACGTATCATTTAGCGGTCGTCGTTGACGATTATCTGATGCAGATTTCGCATGCATTCCGAGGAGAGGAATGGTTGCCAAGTGCGCCAGTTCACATTAAGTTATGGGAATATCTTTTTGGTTTGGAAAATATGCCAGAATGGGCACATCTTCCTTTGATACTAAAACCAGATGGAAAAGGAAAATTGAGCAAACGTGATGGAGCCAAACTTGGTTTTCCGGTATTTGCCATGAACTGGACAGATCCAAATAACGAATTCACGGAAGGTTTTCGCGAAAAAGGTTTTGTACCACAAGCGTTTGTCAATATGTTGGCGTTGATTGGTTGGAATGACGGTACCGAGCAAGAAGTTTTCTCTTTGGAAGAACTTATTCAAAAATTTGATATTGCCCGTGTGCACAAAGGTGGTGCCAAATTCAACTATACCAAAGCATTGTGGTTCAATAAAGAATGGATCAAACTATTGCCAGGCATAGAACTAGAACCGCAAGTCAAACAATTGTTGTTGGCAGACGGTGTTACCGAAAAGCAAATCGATAGCGATGCTATATTGGCGGGAATTGTTGACATGGTGAAAGATCGCTGTACATTGTTGCCTGATTTCATAGCTCAAACTGATTTCTTTTTCCGTCGTCCTGCAACGATTGATACGGCATCCGCCATCAAAAAATGGGATCCATCGTATGCCACTTTTTACAAAGAACATTTGTTCCCTGCTTATGAATTTTGCCAAAACTGGACAGGTGAAAATCTTGAAACAGTTTTCAATGAGACAACAGCCGCAGCAGGTATCGAAAAACCCGGCAATCTTATGTTACCATTACGTATCATGTTAGTTGGCGGAAAATTTGGACCTCATGTTTTTGATATTGCTGCCCTCATCGGAAAAAAAGAATCCATAGCAAGATTACATGAAGGATTAGAGGCAATTGAAAAAGCCTTTTCAGAAAAAGCGTAAACAGTTAATTCTTTTTTAAAATAACAAAGCCGAGCAAATAAACTTGCTCGGCTTTTTGAATTATGTCTTAACCCGTTTAAACCTCTCCCTAACCCTCCCCTCATAGGGGAGGGAATAAGGGTGGGGTCAATTACTGTTGGGAAAAACTTTCATATTCTGTCTTGTGATTTAATTCTAGCTATTCTAATCGATAACTACTGAATTCAAACCTTTTTCAACTGCGGCTTCTTTTAAGGTTGCGACATTGACACCTTCAATACGAAAAGTCGTAATATCAGTCAAACCCAAAAACCCTAGAACAGTTCTCAAATAAGGTTCTGCGAAATCGTATGGTTTGTAAGCACCTTCAGAATAAACACCACCAGAAGATATAGCCAAGTACACTTTTTTACCTGTCAATAAACCAACCGGTGCACCGTCAACATATTTAAAAGTTTTGCCACCTACTGCAACATGGTCAATATAAGCCTTCAATACGGATGGAATCCCAAAATTGTAAAATGGTACAGCTATAACAATTGTGTCAGCTTCCTGTATCTCTTTGATGGATTGATTGGAAAAAGCATCCAATCCTTTTGTTGTTTCTGTTTGGTTTTCAGCGGCTGTAAAAAAAGCAGATAAAATATTTGGATCCAAGTGAGGGATTTTGCAGTCGATGATATTTTTTTTGACTACTTCTGTTCCTGAATATTTTTCGCTGATTTTGTTTACTACTTGGTCAGCCAATTTTGTACTGAAAGAGTCAGATCCTCTCGCACTGGTAATAATTTCTAAAACCTTTTTCATATTAACGATTGATTTTTATATTTAACAACATTTGTTAAAACAAATGTATAAAAGAAAAACAATACTGCACAATTTTTTGACAGCATTTTTTATTTCCCTTTTACAATGATAATTTTCAATCCTTGGTTATCGTTATTCTTTTCAGTGGATTTCCCAGAAATAATGTCGTCAACTTGATCCCGACCTTCAATCTGAAAATCGTAAGAAGTCAATCCATGCTGTAAAAGCCAGGTTTTGACAGCATCGGCTCTCTTGAATGAAAGTTGAAGATTGTAATCTTCATCGTCTCCCGAAGCATCAGGACATCCAATAATAAAAATGGTTTTCTTTCCCTTTTCCTTAATAACCTTAGCAATTTTTTGCAATTCAGGTTCGGAATTGGCTTTCAACTCAGCATTGTTTACATCCTCCTTAGAAGATGCAAAACGCACATTGCTGGTATCGTTGTTGGGCACAGTATCGTCAGGAACAGTTAACAATTTTGCCACTTCTGGTTGCACTTCTGGAATTGGGATTGTTTTTTGTTCCCTATTGGTATCGTT
>QFOI01000482.1 GCA_003241175.1 Pseudopedobacter saltans | reverse complement strand
CCTGGTTTGGTTTTCTCTGTGTTTCTTTTTGAATATGGAATGGTTTTTTCGAATGGTTTCGGCTAATTCACTTGAAGCGATGTTCAATCTAATTAACCAGGAACTAATACGATAGCAAATTTTTTTTTCACCATACTGAATTTCTACAAGAATATGGGTCAATCCTCTAGCCAAATCGTCTCGGTAATGGTAGAGATAGTCCGGCAGATTGTTTAGTAGGTCTTTCCAATTTGGATTTTGCCATTTTTTGATTTCTTTTAGCTTGTCTTTATAGTTAGCCCTACTGACATTTCTGCAGAATTGCTTAGATTCTTCAAAATACAACCTTAAGCTTTTATAGGCAGTTTCTTCCTCTTCTATTCGGATATAGGTAGCGCATTTCATCCAAATACTGAGTTCTTTAATCTCTTGATTATGTAAAAGATTTTTGATGATATTGCTAAATGGTTTTGCGAAGTAAACAGAGATAAATTGTACAAATTGCTTATTGTCAATATAGTTTAAGACCATATTGATTTTTGTTTTATCCAAAGTTTCTTTTTCCAAAACATCTAACAATGTCTTGTTTTTCCATATCATCAGATGATAATTCCAATGTTGCCCGAAATTTTCATCAGACAATATTTGCAGTAAATCCTGTTTATTGTAATCAAATCCTTCGATATGTGCAATTCCAGATTCGTAGGAGAGAAATTCCAGATTGACGATTTTCTTTAGCTTTTTTGCATCGGTGAAATCGATGTCCTGCAGATCCAACTTTTCAAAAAATCTTATTGGTGACAGGTACTGCATAATCTAGCGCCTATTTCTTTGTTAAATGAAAAACTTTGGTGCCTTTGGTATCAAAATGGAATTTGTCGTCTTTTTTAGTGATGGAAATGGTTAAGTCATATTTTTTGTTGACGTCTTTAATCGTGTCAACGATAAAGTGATTAGTATTGTCAATTAGTTTCACCTCTCCTATACCACCTACGCCTAAGGCAATGGATTGAGCGCCGTTCATGGCAAAACTAGCGGCAACACCTACGGGCGCGGCATTGGTAAACTCATTATCCAAAAGAAAGTCCATGGACTGGTTTTCATTAGGATCACAATAAATCGTTTTACCTTTTTGTAAATCCATCAACATAGAATTGTTACCCGACAAGTATATGAATGACAAATTCTGGTTCGTTTTGTTTTCTATTTTAAAAGGATGCAGAAATCCACTTTTGCCATCAAATACCGCAAGATAAATCGGAAGATTACCATAGGATTTTTGCCCAAGACTGCCCGAGTTTTTAATAGAGGAACCTTGATAGGCATGGTAAAATTTTCTTTCAATATCATTTAGGGTTAAAGCATTGTGGACTATTTCACGTTCTTTGGTTTTTGCATCTTCATCCCCAGTGACTACATCAGAAGTCGTAGGTGGCTGTGTGATAAATGGTTTGGTATAATCGCCAGATTTGTCTGTTAGATAGTCTTTGTTACTATTAGTGTTGCAAACAAGACCATTGAATATCAATACTTTGGCTATGATCACACTTACGAAATATATCCATTTATTGCTCCAGAAAGAATTGGGCTTACTGGATGTTTGGGTAAAAGAGGGCGCATTGTTTCCAAATATTCTGTGGTTGTCCTTAATTGTTTCATTGAGGTATGGTGAGGAAATGTGAACTTTTACCAACCAAGAACTAATAGTGTAGCATAGCGATTTTTCATTATATTGAACAATGACTAAAACATTTGTCAATCCTTCTGCAATCGAATCTACATAATGGTATAAACAGTCGGGCAAGGCATTCAATACAGAAGACCAGTCGCTGGATTCCCATCTTTCAATACTCGACAATCTACTTTCGTAATTGGCATTATTAATGTTCCTGAAAAGGAAAAGTGCATCATCCAAATACTTACGCAAACTATCATAGGCAATTTCTTCCTCTTCTTTGTTAATGTAATACTTACACTGTAGCCAAAGATATACGTCCCTGACATACTGTTCATTCAATAAGATTTTCATGATATTGCTGAAAACCTGAACGAAATAAGGTGATACGAATTGACAAAAATCAGCGTTATTCCTAAATTCCAATATTTCTCTGAGCTGCTTAATGTCGACAGACTCACGTTCCAACAAATCCAAAAGATATTTGTTGTTCCAGATCATCTGATGAAAATGCCAATGCTGTTCGAATTTTTCATCCGACAACAAATTCAAAAGATCCTGCTTGTTGTAGTCAAAACCATCAATATTGAAAATACCGGTTTCAGAGGAAAGAAATTCCAGATGGACTATTTTCTTTAATTTCTTTACATCGGAAATGTCCTCTGTGGGAATATCCAGTTGTTCAAAAAAGCGTATGGGCGAAATGTATTGCATAAAGATTAAAAAGTGAGTTTGGCTGACATTAACCGATTCCTGTGCCAGTAAAGTCTTCTCTTCCAGGCTTGTAACCTTGGTTTATCTTTATCAAGTGCGTGATACTGTAGACATTTTGTCTAAACGCATTGTATTGTTCTTTATCCAAAGCTTCATCTGCT
>QFOI01000481.1 GCA_003241175.1 Pseudopedobacter saltans | reverse complement strand
GTAAAAGCGCAAGGATACCAAGCTTTTATTTCCAAATTTGGGGTTCGGCCAAATGTTGACAACTGGATTAGACAAAATGCCATTCAATCTAATACCAACCAACAAAATGCCAACAATGCTGATCCTAGTAACAGTTTGAGCAATAGTGTTGTGGACAGTTCCCATATTTCATTACAATATTTGAAAGAGCAATTACTCAATACCCCCGAAAAACAATTAGATGCAAAAAGGAAAATGGCAGATAGCTATCTGTCCGCGGGCAAAATAATGGAAGGCAAGTTTTTTGACTTTCCTGGTGCATTGTGGTTTTACAAACAGGCGGCAAGCATTGATCCAACTTATGTCAAAAACAAGGAAGAGTTGATGTATAGGATGTCAACCACTTATTTTGAAAATGGAGACAAACAAGCAGCCTTGGCATTACGCGAACAACTAAAAAAAGAATATCCCAATAGCAGGTTTTTACAACAAACCACGAACAATAACAAAACCGTCAATACCACTACAAGCGAAAACACAGCTGCCGGAAAAACCTATGCGAACATTTACAACGAAATGATCGCTGGCGAATTTGCAAAGGCAAAAGCTGACAAATTAAAAGCAGACAGCATTTATGGCAGTCAGTATTGGACTCCACAATTATTGTATATCGAATCTATCTATTACGTTTCAGAAAGACAGGACAGTACGGCTCTATTTAAGTTACATACTTTGGTAAATAGGTTTGTCAATTCTCCAATTAAGGACAATGCTGAAACGATGATTCGGGTATTGTCCAAAAGAGCAGAAATAGAAGACTACCTTACTAAGTTACAGATAACCAGATTAAAAGACGAGGATGAAGAATTCGTTAGAAAAGGTATAGAAAATGATCACTATGAGGCAAAACTGCCTGAAAAAGAGCCAATCAAACTAAAAGATAGCCTAAACAACAATATTAAAGGGAATCTTGCTCTAAATATACCTAAAATCGGTGCCGTAAACATAGACACAACTTCCAAAAACGGAATTCCGCCGTACATTATTTCTTTGGATTCCCCTCATTATGTCATGATTTTATTAGACAAAGTTGCCAAGGTTTTCGCTACAGAGACTGGAAATGCATTCAAAAGGTTCAACAATCAAAATTACCATAACCAAAACCTAGGACTTAGATCCCAAGTATTAGACGAAAGGTATCAGACGGTATTGATTGGACCATTCAAGGATGCAGGCGATGCCTTTATTTACATTGACAAAGTAGCACCGATTACACCCAATAGAATTTTGCCTTGGTTAGCTAAAGAGAAGTATGCGTTTACCATGATTAGTGAGAAAAACTTGAACATTTTGCTACAATATAAAAACCTAGAGGACTACAAAGCAAGATTACATGAAACTTTGCCCAGTAAATTTTAGATTAGCTGTTAAATTTGCACTCGTATTGTATTAGTTTTTATAGCTTTACATCTTTAGAACAAAAAGGATAATTTCAAAATATATGAATCAGAAAGCAAAGAAACCTATTGTAAAAAGAGCTGTTAAGATTCTTTGGACAATATTCTTCGCCGGAATAGGTATAGTTGCCTTAATCATCATTCTTGCAAGTGTCGGAGCTTTGGGTAATATGCCTTCAATTGAAGAGCTTGAAAATCCGTCTGCATCCCAGGCAAGCCAAGTTTTTGCAGATGATGGATCTATCATGGGGAAATATTATCTACAAGACCGTGTCAACGTCAACTACAAAGATATAAGTCCATATGTCATCCAAGCCTTAGTCGCAACAGAGGATGAACGTTATTATAAACACAGTGGAATTGATGCCAAGTCGCTATTGAGGGCAGTTTCCTCTTTTGGTGGGGAAGGCGGTGCCAGCACGATTACCATGCAAACAGCCAAAAACCTTTTTACGGAAAATTGGGGAACCAAAAACGTTTTCCTTCGTTTGTTGCAAAAGGTAAAAGAATCCATAATAGCTGTTAGACTAGAAAGAAATTTTACAAAAGAAGAAATCATTACGCTTTATTTGAATACAGTTGAATTTGGAGACAATGTGTATGGCATCAGAAATGCAGCCAGAACTTTTTTCCAAAAAGATCCAGATCGTTTGTCTATTTCAGAGGCAGCCGTATTGATTGGAATGCTGAAAGCATCTACATCATATAATCCTAGGCTTTATCCACAAAGAGCATTAAACAGACGCAATACAGTTATCAACCAAATGGTCAGAAGCAACTATATCAGCGCTTCCGAAGCGGACCAGATTAAGGCAACAAGTATTGTATTGAACTATTCCAAACAAGACGAAACAACAGGTCTTGCACCTTATTTTCGGATGGTTTTGGGTGAGGAATTGAAAAAATGGTGTAAGGATCACAAAAAATCGGATGGCTCCAACTACAATCTTTACAAAGATGGCCTTAAGATATATACCACCATCAATCCTAGGATGCAGTTGTATGCAGAAGACGCCGTTGGTCAACAGCTTAGTTACATGCAAAAAGTATTGAACAGGCAAGACAATGTCAGAAAAGGGACTGTATGGAATGGTT